>NZ_CEWCAA010000029.1:0-27449 GCF_982429025.1 Enorma sp. | reverse complement strand
TATCGGTGGTGGGGGATGCTACGCTTCGTCAAGCGGCGGCATGGGTGTCCAATCGCGATCGCGATAGATGCGTCGTGCCGCGCGCATACCGCGCACAAGCTGCGCAATGCCCGTCTTGAAGGTACGGTCGACTACGGCCAGGCGGATGAGCTCCTTCGAAAAGGTCGCGAACGTTCCCACGCCATAGAGCACGCGATGATAGTCGCCATGCTCGCGCAGGTAGCGCGCTAGGAACCCGCGATTGCGCATGATGTAGAAGCGGTTGGTGTCGCTCGTGCTGTTGAGCTGCCGCTTTCCCGCGATATCCCAGTTTGAGACCACGCGGCTGCGCTTGAGGATAAGGTCGGCAACCACCACGCATTCGGTCACCTTCGATGCAAGGTAGCCGTAGCAGGCGTCGTCGCCGTAGATGAAGAAGCGGGCGTCGGGAAAACCGATCTTTCGCACCACATCGCGCGAGAAGAGGCCTCCTTCGAAGCAAAGCGAGTTCATGTGCTTGTAGCCCTCCGGCCCAAGGTCTGCGGGAGCCAGCGGGTTGGGAATGCCAAGGCGCAGAAGCTGCTGGTACTGCCAATAGAAAGGACCGTCGTCGTAATCGAGACGCGATCCCTGCACCACCTGGTAGCGCGCTCCCCAGCGGGCGAGGCGGTCGATGGCCTCGGGCATGACCTCCACGTCGTCGTCCATGACCCAGAACCACTGGGCACCGAGCTTCCAAGCGTGCTGCACGCCAGCTGAGAATCCGCCCGCGCCACCGGTGTTCTCATATTGAGGCACGCAGATCATGCGGTCCGTCCCACCGAGCGCATCGGCATCTGCGGCGCCCCAGAGCTCGGCGAAGCGCTTGTTCGCGCTGTGCACGAGCGCTTCGGTTGCAGGGGATGCCTCGTTGTCGATGACGATGATGCGCCACGGCGCCTGCGTGAGGGTGGCGAAAGAATCGAAGAGGCGAGAGAGAAGCTCTTGCCGCTTATACGTGACCACGACGATGGCCAAGCGGTCGAGATGTTCCTGAGCGCCGCCGGCGGGCGCATTCGATGTGTTGGCTGCTGCGCTCACCCGCGCCGCCCCTTTCCTCGTGCCGGAGCATGGTTCCCGGTCCATCCCGGGCCTCCCCATTATACGCGAGAGCGCTTTTCCGGGTCTCCGGCCCCGCATCCCCCGCCAAATTCCGCGAAACGTGCGCTCGGCAGCGTGGCGTCTCGCTGCGGGCGCACCGACGCGGTATCATGGGGCCGTGCTTAGCTATATGAAGAAGGAGGGGTTTGTGGGTATCTCGCCAGCCGATGCAGCCGTGGCAGGGGGCAGGGCGTCCGGGAACGCTGCCGCGCCCGTGGCCTCGTTGCTCATGCCTATCTACAACGTCGAGCGCTATCTCGAGGAGAGCATCGCCTCGGCGCGCGCGCAGACGCTTCGAGACATCGAGATCATCTGCATCGACGACGGCTCGACCGACGGTTCGCCCCAGATCATTGCGCGCGCGGCTGCCGAAGACGAGCGCATCCGGGTCATCACCAAGGCCAATTCGGGTTACGGGGATTCTATGAACCGAGGGCTCGATGCTGCGCGCGGTGCCTACATCGCCATCCTGGAGCCGGACGACATCATGTATCCCCGTGCGCTCGAGATGCTCGTTGCTGCCGCCGAGGATGCGGACGCCGTGATTGCCAAGGGCAATTTCGACCTGTACTGGTCGACTCCGCAGGAGCGCCGTGAGTTCTTCGAGGTCGCGCGTGCGGAGCGCTGCGGTGTTCCGGTGCGCCCCCGCGAGGATCCGTTTATCTTCGGGCAAAAGCCCTCCATCTGGTCGGCCGTCTACCGGCGTGCGTTCCTTGCCGAGAACGGCATTCGCTTCCTGCCCACGCCAGGTGCGGCGTTCCAGGACACGTCGTTCTCGTTCAAGGCGTATGCCTGCGCGGAACGCGTGGTGTACGTGCACGACCCCGTGCTCGCATACCGGCAAGATAACGAAGGCTCTTCGGTCAACGCGTCCAACAAGGTGTATTGCGTGTGCGAGGAGTATGCCGAGATCGAGCGTTGGCTGAGCGCGGAAGCGCCCGCTCGCTTTGGGGCAGACGCGGCCGCGCGCCTTCTGCGTAGCGCGCTTGTTGCAAAATACGATTCCTATATGTGGAGCTACGTGCGCTTGGCCCCGCAATTCCATGTTGAGTTTCTGGAGCGCATGGCGGCCGAGTACCGTCGGGCGCTCGACGCGGGGGAGGTCGCCCTCGACGACATGAAGCCGTGGAAGCGGGCAAACCTTAAGGGGATCTTGCGCGATCCCGAGGCGTGGGAGCGAGCGAATGCCTCGTATGCCACAGCGGGGCCGGCTGGCCGCGCACTCCATTATCTCAAGCTCGGCGGGCCGGGGCTTCTGCTTGCGTATGCCAGGAACAGGTTGGGCCATGAGTAGGCCTGCGGAAGGGCGCGCTCCAGCGGTATCGCTCGTCATGCCCGTGTACAACGCGTCGTCCACGGTGGGGGAGAGCGTCGAGTCGGTGCTTTCTCAGACCATGGGCGACCTTGAGCTTATCTGCGTGGACGACGGCTCGACGGACGGCTCGCGAGCGGTGCTTGAGGGCATTGCTGGTCGCGATGCCCGCGTTCGGGTGATCGCGCAGAAGAACGCCGGTCCTTCCGCCGCGCGCAACACGGGGCTCGATGCGGCGCGGGGGCGCATCATCTGCACGATCGATGCCGACGATGCACTTGTGCCGGAGCACTGCGCCCGCTTGGTCGAGGTTTTTGAGCGCACCGGCGCCGAGGTCGTGGTGTTCGGCGCGGTGTGCGAGCCGGAGGACGCGGCGTCGGAGCGTATCCGTGAGCTTTTGAGCCCCAGGGCAGCGAGCTATGCATCTTTCGCGCCCGAGCTGCTGTTCTCCGCGCATGCCCAACCCTACGCGTGGCGGGCGGCGTGGACGCGATCGCTGGAAGAGCGCGAGCGCGTGCGGTTCCCTGAGGGCGTTCGCCTTGGTGAGGACGCTGCGTTTCTCTTCACGCTTTATCCGGTGGCGCACGGTATCGAGCTGATTTCCGACAAGCTATACCGCTACCGTATGGTGGGCGGATCGCTCACGCACGCGCTGGACGACCCGGCGGTGCTTGCGCGGAAGGTTGCCCAGCACCTGGGCGCGTTCGAGGCGATTTTTGCGGAATGGTCGCGTCGCGGGCTCGAGTCGCTCTGCCCCGCGCAGATGGTGACGTGGTGTTTGGATATGACCGCCTTCGACCTCGTGCGCTTGCCTGCGAAGGAGGGGGCCGCCGCCGTCGCGCGTCTTGCGCAGGCTTTGGCGGATGTTTATGGGGAAGCTTGGGCGGAGCTCCCCCGGCAGCAGGCCGTACGGCGCACGGCGCGGCGCGTTGCCGACGCTGCCGCCGCGGGCACGGGTCTTACGCTGGGCAAAATCGACATCGTGCGCTTTTTTCTCGCCACCCGTGGCCTTCGCGCGTGCGTGCAGCGGTTCCTGCGATAGGTCGGGGTGCCAAGCTGCCGCCCGCAGCATTGCGCATGTTCGTTCCACTTTTGGGAACTTCTTTTCCGGTGTCATGGGGTAACGCCTGCCAAAGCATGGAAACCGTGCAGGATATCGCTGGGCGTAAGGCGGCTATCTTATGCCGTGCGCAAAAGATATTCCCAAAAGTGGAACGAACGCGCGCGGACGGCGCCCTTCCTGTCCCCGACCCGCTGCAACAACCAATGCGGGTTAGAATACTGAGCAAAGAATGTCCGATGCAAAGGAGTTCGGCATGGATGAGCTGATGTTCACGGGGGCCTGCGGCACGGGATCGCCCGACCCTGCTGCGCGCGACGGGTTCTTTCGCGTTGCGGCTGCGACGCCCAAGATTCGCGTGGCAGATGTGCAGGGCAACGCCGAGGCCGTCCTCGCGTGCGTGCGCGCGGCGGCCGAGGGCGGCGTGGGTGCGCTCGCATTGCCGGAACTGTGCCTAACCGGCTATACCTGCGCGGATCTCTTTTTGGACCGCGCCTTGCTGCGCGAGGCGGAGGCTGCCCTCTGCTGGCTTCTCGAAGAGACACGCGCCCTCTCCATCATCTTTACCGTCGGTCTTCCCGTGGCGCATGCTGCGGCGCTCTATAACTGTGCTGCCGTCTGCTGTGCGGGCACATTGCTCGGGCTTACCGCCAAGCAGCATATTCCCAACTACGGCGAATTCTATGAGCGCCGCTGGTTTACTCCAGCGCCGGCGGAGCCAAAGATCGTCCCCTTGTTTGCAGGCCAGCGCGACGTGCCGCTCGGGGCGCGCATCGTCTATCGCTGCGAAGATGCGGGCGCCTCATCGGTGGCCATCGGTGTGGAGGTTTGCGAGGACCTTTGGGTTCCCGAGCCGCCTTCGACCGCTATGACGACCGAGCTCGGCGCGACCGTCATCCTAAACGCCTCTGCTTCGGACGAGATCATCGGCAAGGCGTCCTACCGCCGCCAGCTCGTGAGCCAGCAGTCGGCGCGGCTGTACTGCGCCTACGCCTACGCCGATGCCGGGGAGGGCGAGTCTACGACGGATCTGGTCTTCGCGGGTGAGAACCTCGTCGCCGAGAACGGATCGGTGCTCGCCAAGACGCCGCTCTTCAGCTGCGAGATGGCTGTGGCCGATGTCGATCTCGACCGGCTCTGCGCCGAGCGCCGTCGCTCTACCACCTGGGCTCCCTCGCCGCTTTCGCACGGCTTGGCGCGCGAGGTGCCGTTCTCGTTTGCAGCCGCACGGGGTGAGGCGCGAGAAGGGGAGGGCGTTCCCGCCACGGCGCCCCTCATGCTCTCGGCGCTTGATATCAACCGCGTCTTTCCGCAGGCTCCGTTCGTGCCTGTTGATGCGGGCGACCTTGCCGAGCGCTGCGAGGAGATCTTGAGCCTGCAGGCCGCCGGCCTCAAGACGCGCCTCGCCCATACGGGCACCAAGCGCGCGGTCATCGGCCTCTCGGGCGGGCTCGACTCCACGCTCGCACTGCTCGTGACCGTGCGCGCCTTCGATGCGCTCGGGCTTTCGCGCGATGGCATCACGGCCGCGTCGATGCCGGGCTTCGGCACCACGGTGCGCACCAAGACGAATGCCCAGACGCTCGCCGAGGCACTCGGGGTGAGTTTCCGTGAGATTCCCATTGGGGCGGCGGTCGAACAGCACTTCTCCGATATCGGCCACGATCCCGCGGTGCAAGACGTGACCTATGAGAACAGCCAGGCGCGCGAGCGCACGCAGGTGCTCATGGACCTCGCCAACCAGCAGGGCGGCTTCGTAATCGGCACGGGCGACCTTTCGGAGCTGGCGCTCGGCTGGGCTACCTACAACGGCGATCACATGAGCATGTATGCCGTGAACGCGAGCGTGCCCAAGACGCTCGTGCGCCACCTCGTGCGCTACGCGGCCGGGGTTTTCGGCGGGCAGATTGAAGAAACGCTTCTCGACATTCTCGATACGCCCGTCTCGCCCGAGCTTCTGCCTCCTACGGGCGACGGCCAGATCGCGCAGAGGACCGAAGATTTGGTTGGCCCCTACGAGCTGCATGATTTCTTCTTGTATTACCTGTTGCGCTTTGGATTCGCGCCGGGGAAGATCTTCCGCATGGCATGCCGCTCGTTCGAGGGTGTCTATGATCGCGAAACCATTCACAGCTGGCTGCGCGTGTTCTACCGCCGGTTCTTCGCTCAGCAGTTCAAACGCAGCTGCCTGCCCGACGGTCCCAAGGTGGGTTCGGTGACGCTCAGCCCCCGCGGCGACTGGCGCATGCCGAGCGACGCCAGCGCGCGCCTCTGGCTCGCCGAGATCGATGGTCTCGAAAAATGATAAAACGGGTCAAAATGGGACGGGGTTGTTTTGACCCATTCCGGCCTGCCCCGTCGCCTTGCCCCTTTTGGGACGGGGTCATTTGGGGCCATTCGCGGCCTCCCGCGGCGCCCCTCCTTGGCTAGGTAACCAGTTGCTGTCAACGAAAGGATCTTCCATGCAGTTTTCCCAGCGTCTTGATCGGTTTGGCGCGGAGGTTTTCAGCTCGCTCAACGCCAAGCGCTTGAAGCTTGAGGCCGAGGGCCGTACCATCTACAACCTGTCGGTCGGCACGCCGGATTTCGCTCCGTACGACCACGTGGTCCAAGCGCTGCGCGATGCCGCTGCCGATCCTGCACAGTGGAAGTACAGCCTGGGCGACCTGCCCGAGCTCAAGCAAGCGGTCTGCGATTATTACGAGCGTCGCTTCGGCGTGGAGGGCATCACGCCCGATATGGTCGCGAGCTGCAACGGGACGCAGGAGGGCGTGGGGCATCTGGGCTTGGCGCTGCTCGATCCCGGCGATACGGTGCTCGTGCCCGACCCATGCTATCCCGTATTCGAGGCTGGCGTGAAGATCGCCGACGGAGAGCTCGCATACTACCCGCTCAATGCCGAGCATGATTTCCTTCCGTACGTGGCGGGCATCGACCCCGAGGTCGCGGATCGCGCGAAGTACATGATTGTCTCTCTGCCGGCGAATCCGGTGGGTAGCGTTGGCACGCCCGAGCTCTACGAAGAGATCATCGCGTTCGCGCGTGAGCACGACCTCATCATCGTGCACGATAACGCCTATTCCGACATCGTGTTCGACGGGCCCCGCGGCGGTAGCTTCCTGAGCTATCCCGGCGCGCTCGAGGTGGGCGTGGAGTTCTTCTCGCTCTCCAAGTCGTTCAACGTCACGGGCGCCCGCATCGGCTTTCTCGTGGGTCGCGCGGATGTGGTGGCGGCGTTCGCGAAGCTCCGCAGCCAAATCGACTTCGGCATGTTCTTTCCCATCCAGAAAGCCGCGATCGCCGCGCTCACCGGTCCGCTTGATGAGGTTGAGAACCAACGTCTTAAGTACCAGGAGCGCCGCGACGCGCTCTGCGACGGGCTCGAGGCGATCGGCTGGGAGCGCCCCAATGCGCACGGTTCGATGTTCGTGTGGGTGAAGCTTCCCGGCGGCCGCACCGATTCCATGGCGTTCTGCGAGGAGCTCATGGAGCGGGCGGGCGTGGTGGTCACGCCGGGTGCGAGCTTTGGCCCGCACGGCGAAGGCTATGTGCGCATGGCGCTCGTGCTTCCGCCGGACGGCCTGCGTGCTGCCGTCGCCGCTATCGAGGCGGCGGGCATCCGCTGATGCGGGGCACCTCGGCGCGCATTGCGGTGCTTTCGTCGTATGCGGCGCATGCTGGGCATCTCGGCGTATGAAATGTTGCTGATTTGGTGATAATCAGTAGCGATTGCATCGGGCGCCATTTGCGCCCGGCTGAGTGATAGGGGTTTCCTATGATTAACGATCGCAAAGTCGCCGTCGTCGGTTGCGGGTTCGTCGGGTCTTCCTCGGCGTTCGCCCTCATGCAGAGCGGGCTGTTCTCCGAGATGGTTCTCATCGATGTTGACGCCAAACGCGCTGAGGGCGAAGCGCTCGATATCGTGCACGGCGTGCCGTTCGCGAGCCCTATGAAGATTTACGCCGGAACGTATGCTGATGTCGCGGACGCTGCCATTATCGTGGTCACGGCCGGCGCCGCCCAAAAACCCGGCGAGACCCGGCTCGACCTGGTGAACAAGAACGTCGGTATCTTCAAGAGCATCATCCCGCAGATTCGCGAAAGCGGCTTCAAGGGCATCTTGCTCGTCGTCGCCAATCCGGTCGACGTTCTCACCTATGCCGCCATACGCATGTCTGGCCTGCCCGAGGGCCGCGTGATCGGCTCTGGCACGGTGCTCGACACCGCGCGGCTCAAGTACATGCTCGGCGAGCACCTCGACGTCGACCCGCGCGACGTTCACGCCTATATCATGGGCGAGCACGGCGATTCCGAGTTCGCGGCATGGTCGAGCGCCATGGTCGCCGGCGTGCCGCTCAACACGTTCTGCGAGATGCGCGGGCATCGCGACCATAAGGCCGCCGAAGCGCGCATCGCCGAGAACGTCAAGAACAGCGCCTACGAGATTATCGAGAAGAAGCACGCCACCTACTATGGCATCGCCATGAGCGTGAAGCGCATCTGCACCGCCATCATGCGCGACGAGGACTGCGTGCTGCCTGTCTCGAGCTTGATGGTGGGAGAGTACGGGCTTAACGATATCGCCATCTCCATGCCGACTATCATCGGCAAGGACGGCGTGGTGTGCCGTGTGCCGGTGGCGCTTTCCGATGACGAGATGGCGCAGCTGCACGGCTCTGCCGATGCGCTCAAGGCCATCATCGACCAGGTTGATTTCGAGGCATAGCTAAAGAAGGCCGTGCGTCGCCGGCTGGAAGAACGTGGCGCAAGGCGAGCGATTCACCGGGTGGGAGGGTGCGAGGCGCTCTTCCACCCGGTGATTTTGTTCTGGGCCGTGGCAGCTTCTTCCCCGCCGTGTTGGCTCCTGCTTGCAATGGTTTGGAATGCTTCGAGAAACTCCTGGTAACTATGGACTCCAAGTTTTTGGTAGATATGCTTTCGATGCGTCCTGATGGTATGCGGCGAGACGACGAGCTGGCTCGCGAGGGCGCTCACGCTGAGCCCGCGCGCGAGCCCGACGGCTACGGTCTGCTCGGCATCGGTGAGATGCGCCTTTCGGGCAAGACGCCTGCGGAGCAGGTGCTCGGGGAGCGAGAAGAGCGAATAGCGGGTTCGAACGTCTTTCGGATAGCTCCATGCGAAGACAAGCCCAATTACCATCAGGGCACCCGTTGCGATGGATGGCGGCACTGTGGCGTCGACCGATGCGGGAAGCCCGCCCGCGCAGCATGCGCCTGCTAAAACGCATGCATATGGGGGAAGCGCGGGAAGGATGCTTGGAATAGCGGTGTATCGGGCAAGGGAGAGTGCCAGTGCGCTTGATGCGGTCAGCAGCGCGGCGAAGACGACCGGAAGCGTTGCTGCGATCGGGACGATGAGGTCCGTTGGTGAGAGCCGCGTGATCGCAGCGGTGAGGGCGGCTCCTAGAAGCGCGAACCCAATAACCTGGAGCGGGCGCATACGGTAGATTTCTCTGTGCGCATCGTTTGAGCGATGCTTGCCGGCCGGGATGCCCAAGATGAAGCAGACGGTGCCGAGCGTCAATAACGCGTGGGCTCCAATGATCAGCGTTGCTCCCGTGCTTGGAAACGCGTGGGAAAGCGTAAACAGCCCGCCCGCGGTGACGCTTGCCAAAAGTAGCCTGAACGGCAGTCTGCGGGACGCGATGAGGTTGATAGAAAACATGCACTGGGCTGCAATTGGAATGATCGCGTAGGCGGCAAGCTCGCTGAAGAGGGCGGTTGCCCATGCGGGGCGAGGGACTGCAGGCGGGAACGCGAGCATCGCCGTGGCGACAAGGGATAGAAGGCTGGCGAGGCAGACAATGGAAGGTGTGGGCTCCGAGATGCCATCATGGGCGCGGTGAAGGATGAGCGCGACGAGCGCTGCTCCCATCAAAAGGGGAATGGTGCTGCCTACGGCGATGTTGCTGGCCTGCACTAACACGTGAAGCCTTAGCGAGAATGCGCTGCCAGCCGAGAACAGCAGGCAGCCCAACCAGAGCGAGGTGCCAATCCACGAGCGCGCCGTACCGGTCGCGATGGCGGCGCATCGCCGCATGAGCCATATCGAGATTGCTCCACCGCGTTGGGTGGAAGACACGTCGAACCGACGCATGGCATCGAGTGCATCGCGCTTGTTGGTGACCCCAAGCTTGCGGTAGCAGCGCTCAGCATAGGTTGATGCCGTCGATCGACGGATTCCGAGTTCATGTGCCACCTCGCTGAAGGAGCTCCCCTTATAGAGGGCGTAGATAATCTGCTGCTCGCGACCGGCGATGCCGTAGCGATCGAAAAACGGGGAAAACCGTTCTGGAGGATTGACGAGCTTGTTGGATGGCGGGTGCGCAAAGGTTGCGGCTCCGATTGCCAATACGAGCACAATGGCAAGATAGTGCACCCCTGCGTTCGCCAGCGCTCCCTCGTCATAGATGGATGCAGCGTTGAACGAGGCGGCTCTGGCCATCAGCACGCAGAGGGCGGGGAATAGGGCGATAGGCTCTTCACAAGATGCTGCCCGAAGTCCCGCTCGAGGCGTGGGGCATGCAAAGGCTACGGATAGCATTGCAGGGAGTATCGCGGTGAGGGAGAAGGCGGTCGGTAGCGCGACGGGAGGGGTGGCTATAACGGCGCCGGTTCCGATGGCGCCGCCGATTGCCGGAAGGAGCAGGAATCGCGCTTCGATCCGGTGCTGTCCAAGCGCGACGCTTCCTGTCAATCCGCAGGCGACGAGCACGAACATGATGCTTAGCCTGAGCCAGGTGCCCGCGTCGAGGGGCAGCCACACCGGCCAGCTCTCGAGGGCGGTGAGGCTGCCGTCGCTCGCGCACAGGCAGAAGGCGAGCGTTAGCGCCCCGATTAGGATGGCGTCGATGCGAAGTCGGGGAGGATGCGCCCACGGAGCGGCGTCGTCGATGCGCGGGACGCCTGTATCTTCGAATTCGCATCGATTGCCCCTGCGTTTTGAGCAGCTTATGGCAAGCACGCTGAAGCCAACGAGCATCACGACCGCGCTTGCGATGGCGGGGTGGAGCAAGGCAAGCAAGACGATTCCCGCGGCGAGAATGCTGGCTCCGGAAAGCATGCGGGCGGAACATCTGAACGCAGAGCGATAGAGGATGATCGCGACAAGGGGGAGCGCGGTGAACCAGCAGGCGGAGGCGACGGGTTCAAACACGGCGTTCGCTTCACCTCGGCTCACCGTGGACACGAGGAGCAGGATTCCCGCCCCGGCAATCGTTCCCGCGGCGCTTGCGGGACGTGTTGCGCATGCCCTCATGGTGCGTCGCACGCGGGGGGAGCAGAGGTAGGCAACAGACACCATGACCGTGATGAGGCTCATGCCCGGCAGGTTCGAGAACGCCTGCGGATAGGGGAGCCTGCCGAGTGGAAACCGGCTATCCCATAGGGCGGGAAGCGCTTCGCCGAGGGGTAGGCCAATGAGATTGAGGGTAAGGAGTGCAAGCGGAGCGGCTATGAAGGCTGTTTGCGCTCCCATTGCGAAGGCGCGCGACCGCCATGCGGGGCTGGGCAGGATAGACGGCATCAAGCTCGACGCCCCAGCCGCTTAAGATACTCCATTTCGAGCCCCTTCTGCTCTATCGCCTCATGCGGAATGCTCTGCACCCCGCGCTGCTCGACCCAGAAAACGCGTGTACACAGGCATTCTACCTCGTGAAGCAGATGGCTTGAAATGACGATGGTCGTGCCCTTCCGCGCGCGGGCGAGCAGCTCCTCCCTCATCATATGTACCCCTTCCGGGTCCAGCCCGTTCATGGGTTCGTCGAGGAGCAAGAGCGGGGGATCTCCCAAAAGCGCTTGGGCAAAGCCTAGGCGTTTTCTCATACCTTGGGAATATGCTCTCACCGGGGTGGCGTCGCTTGGATCGAGGCCCACATGGCGCATGAGGGCGTTGAGGTCGTTCACTGTGTTCTGCGAATACCGAGCTAGGAAGGAAAGGTTGTACCTTCCGGTTCCGGAGTCGATGAACGGGGGATTTTCGAACATGATGCCGCTTTCGGGAACATGGCCGCTTCCAAGGTCGGTGCCGCAGACCGTTCCCGTTCCCGCGCTCGGCGTGATAAGCCCCGCGAGCGTTCTGATGAGCGTGGATTTCCCCCGCCCGTTCGGGCCGATAAGGCCTACGATCTCTCCGGTTTTGATTTCAAACGAGATGTTTTCGAGGACGCGTTTTGATCGAAACGTGACGGACAGGGCGTTCAGCTTGATTGACGTTGCCCGGGAACCGTGGCGTGGGGCCGTGGATGATGATTCGAGCGTGGTCATCATGGGCGGGTTCCCCTTTCGGTCGTGGCGGCATGTTCCTGAACCTTGCGCGTTCTTCGTAGCGCGTACCGTCTGGCGATGCATGCAATAGAGATGATGAGGAGCGTAACGACCACTCCGATGAGCGTGGCAAAGCTGTTAACGCTGTATCCACGGAGAAGGCTCTGCACCTGCTGCGGGGCCATTTCATCGAGCGGGAGCTCGTTCGCTGCCCGTGCGAGCAGCGCCGGGCCGCCGACGCCCGTTTGGAACAGGCCGGCTCCCCAGGCGTACGTTCCCAGGCAGAGCGCGTCGACCACGACGCCTCGAACCGGTACGCCCGCACGTTCCGCCGCCCCCGCCGGATCGAGGAGGAATGTGAGGTCGGCAAAGAGTTGGGGAAGTTGAAGCACGATGAATTGCCCGAGGAACCCGACGAGTACGGGTAGCGCGGGGAATGCCGAGCGGATGGTGATTCCCGTATAGAACAGGACAACGCTCGTGCAGATGATGCTTTCGACGAACCAGATAAACAAAATGAAGTACGTGTAATTCCAGGTTTCGGGGACAAGGGAATACGTTGGGAGGCCCGGCAACAGATACTCGTCCGTAATGCCAGAATAGGCAAGCCATTCGGGTACGCGGGAAGTGGGAAGTGGGGTTGCGTAGAGCGCCTGGTCGACGATTGCCAAGGTTATGGCAAGTATGGCGACGAAGGTTGCGCATCGCAGCGCGACGGCGATGGCCTTTGACAGCCAAAGCGTTTTCCGATCGGCGACTTTGGTGAGAAGCAGCTGGTCGAAGCCCGTGGCGGCGTCACTTGAAAAGACGCTCATGCACAACACGAGGCTCGTAATGGGGATGAGGACAATGGCGCACCAGGTATCGTTAATGGCGATGTAGAACAAATCGATGGCCGTCGTTCCGTCGAGCGCGCCACCCAAGTCGTATTGGATGGTGTCGAGGCATAGGTACGACCTGCCGATAATGGCTGCCAGCAGCAACGTGCAGGCGATGACCGTTCTGCTGGAGAGGGGGCGTTCGAACTCGAGTCGTGCCAGGTGCAAGATGTTCACCAACGGCCTCCTTTCGTGCAGGCGCGTGGGGCACAGAGGCATGCAACAGCCAACGCGCCGCCCGCCGTCAGGCATGCCAGCGAGAACGCCGCGGCATGCGAGAGCGTGGCGGAAAGTTCGTTGTAAGAGTCGGGTTCGAGTAGCCCGATGATCGACATTGCGGACTCTTGCAACGAAGCCGGGGCGAACGTGAGTGCAAGGGGTGCGACGACGTCGCGCGCGAGGACCATCGCAAGGAGTGCAACGATAGGCGCGGCTCCGTTCGCCGAGATGATTCTGATGCCGGCTACAACGAGGGCAAGGCCAAGCGCCTCGATGAGGGTTTCGGCGCAGAGGACGAGGGAGATGAGTGCGGCATGGGGCAGGGGCGAGAGGTCCGCGCCCGCCTGCGCGAGCGTGTCAAGATAAGAAGGGTCGTAGCTTCCCGTGCAGCAGATGTGCATCGCGATGGCGACGATTCCTGTGGTTGCCAGCCAGAATAGCAGTGAATGTAAGACTGCTTCGCGCAAAAGGTCGCGTACCACGCGATGCGGGCTGCATCCATGGCAGGTCATGACCGGGAGGAATGCGAGGGGCAGGCGCTCTGCCATGCGCAGGCAGAGCGAGATCGGTATGCCGAGCACTAGGACATACGAGTTCGTTAGTGCGTAGGGCATGGCGAGTAGGGGAGGGAGGTCGCGAAGCCAGAACTCTCGGTCGCTTAGCACCGAATAGCCGAGCATGGTTGAGAAGGCGGATGGAAGGTCAAATAATATGACAACGGCGACTGAGGCGGTCAGCACAGCAGGATGGGGCAGAGCTATCCCGAGCCCTGCAGAACTCAACCTTGTTCTCATGCTACCTTCTTTCTTAAGCTAGGCGGCTGCCTTGATGTCGTCCCATGCGTTCAGGCGCAAGCTTTAGGGGAAATGGTTGCCGATGTAAGTGCGTATGTCATGTCGTACACCTGTGGTAACCTGCAAAAATCCGGTAAGTTAATGAATTTGCCCGATGGCTCATGCGGGCTTTTGGGTGCTGGGGGGATAACCGGCTTGGTTTGTACGTGGTAGTGTGAAGTATCTTGCTCGTAGTGCTGGCTTTAGCGGAGGAGCCCACAGACGAGTTGGATTCACGTTCGATTTGCCTTAAGCATTAATGGAGGTCGCATGGACAAAGAGAGCAAGGAACGACCTGCGTTTGCGAAGCGGCAGGCAGGTGGCACGTTCGTTACCTATGCGCAGACGAACTTCGACTCGCTCGACGAGCGACCCTTCGGCGCCGTCGATAGCCTCGTCCTCTCATGGCTCTCCTACTATCGCCTGCCCGAGCGGCTGTTGCGCGAGGTGCCTGGCATTGCATCTTGGAAGGGGGCTCCTGTTGGGGAGCTTTTGAGGGCGGAGTATTTCGAGGAGATGCTCGGCGATAGCTGGGATCCAGACGGCGGGCGCGACTTGCTCTTCGCCGTTTGCGCCAACCCGCGCTTCCGTGGGATGCGCATCGCCGGGTATCGCACGGCGTTTGACGACGCGACCGAAGAGCAGTTCGCCGCGGCGACGTTTCTGCTCCCAGATGGCTCCTCCTACATCGCCTTTCGCGGAACGGACTCTACTCTCGTGGGCTGGAAGGAAGATTTCAACATGGCCTTCCAGAGCCCCGTGCCCTCGCAGGTGTCTGCCCAGGAGTACCTGGAGGAGGCTGCGGCGGCGCTCGACGGCCCGCTCTACGTGGGAGGTCATTCCAAAGGGGGCAACCTTGCGGTGTACGCCGCGATCATGTGCCCGCACGCCCAGCAGGACCGCATCGTGCGCGCTTTCTCGCATGATGGTCCCGGCTTCAATGAGAACTTCCTGCGCGGCAAGGGGTTTGCCCGCATGCGCGACCGCATCGACAAGACGCTGCCCCGGTCTTCGGTTTTCGGCATGATTTTCGAGGACCAGGAGGACTATTCCATCGTGGACAGCACGAGCTTCGCGCTCATGCAGCACAATCCGTTCTCGTGGGTGGTCGACGGCACGGAGTTTCGCTGCGTGGAGCGCATCTCGGCTGGCGCGCGCTATGTGGATTCCACGCTTGCGAGCTGGGTTGCCCAGGTATCTCCCGAGGAGCGCGAGCGTTTCATCGACGCGCTCTTCCAGGTGATCAACGCGACCGATGCGACACGCTTTGCCGACATCCGCGATTCTTGGCAGGAGAGTGTTCCCAAGATGCTTGCCGCGGCAGGGGAGGTGGATTCCGAGACGCGGTCGCTTATAACCCGCACGCTGGGTATTCTTGCTCGGACTGCAACGGTGGGCAAGGTGTCCGGCGCGGCGCAGCGGGCGAAGACCGCGGCTTCTAAGGCTGCGGGTGCGGCGTCGAGCGCCATGGCGAAGCTTCCCGCGCCGCCGCTTTCCCGTTTGCGCATGCCGCACGAGGATGAAACGGCGGAATCGTAGCAATTTGAATCGTGGACACCGGGTGTCCGCGTTTCATCGGCCGATATGAATCGTAGACACCCGGTGCCTGCGTTTCATCCGCGGGTTACGCGCTTGCGGCGAGGCTGCGCAGCCGCGTGCGGTCTAGAACGGTTACCGAGCCGCGGCCAAGCTCGACGATGCCTTCCTGTTCGAAGTACTTGAGCATGCGCGAAACCACCTCGCGTGCCGTGCCGAGATGGCGGGCGATCTGGTCGTGCGTCATGGCGATGCGGGTCTGCCCGTTGCGCGCGAGCTCGTCGGAAAGAAAGACGGCGAGGCGGCGGTCGAAGCTCATAAAGAGCACCTGCTGCATAACCCAGATGCAGTCGCTGAAGCGCTCAGTCGCCTGCCGGTACGTGAATGCCTCGGCGTGCACGTTCGACTGCGCAACGCGCCCGAAGCTCGCGGCGTCGATTACGACGAGCTCGGCGGATTCTGTGGCATCGAGCGCGATATCGAAGGTGATCATGGGCATGATGCACGAGGCGGCGAGGACGCAGCATTCTCGCGGTCCCACGCGGAAGAGTGTGACCTCCTTGCCGGATTCATCGAGAAGATAGGCACGGAGCGACCCCGAAAGCATGAAAATCACGCCGGCGCAGCCCGTGCCGGCGCCTTGCACGTGCTCGCCGGCAGCGAAGCGAGCCACTCGGGCGCTGCTCACAAGGTCCTGCTTCTCGGCGGCGATCAGGTTATGCCAAAAGGGGATGCGCTGCGCGAGCAGCTCTTCGATGGCGGGCATAGGGCACGTGGCTCCCATCTGGTCGAGGGGTGTTCGTTCCATGGTAGACCAGATGGGAGCCGTGCGTATGGCTTGTTGCGGCGCATGTGCGAGGAAGGGGTGGCTGCCGCGTGCGTCAGATTGCTACACCTGCCGCCCGCACGGGCCGGTGCCGCTCGGAGGAAGCGCGCCGTCGCGGAGGGTCTGCTCTAGGAATCCGTAACCTCCGGAAACGTTCGCGCAGGAGAAGCCGTGCTGCGTTAGGATGCGGCAGGCAACGTAGCTCCGAAGGCCGCTTTGGCAGAACACGAGGAGGCGGCGGCCGCCGGGAAGCTCATCAAGACGTTCGCGCAGCTCGTCGAGGGGGACGTGGAGTGCCCCTTCGACACTGCCGCGGGCGACCTCGTCGGCAGTGCGCGTGTCGAGGAGAACGGGGCTGGCATCACTGCCATGCTCGCGCGCCGCGAGTTCGAGCGCCTCGCTCCAGCCAACCTGTTCGACGCGCCCCTCGAGGATATTCTCGATGAGGTATCCCGCCATGTTTACTGGGTCCTTTGCCGAGGCGTAGGGAGGGGCATAGGCAAGATCGAGCTCGGTGAGGTCGGTTGCGTCCATGCCCGCACGGATGGCGGTTGCAATAACATCGATGCGCTTATCGGAGCCCGCGCCGCCCACGATCTGGGCGCCAAGGATGCGGCCGGTATTCTGCTCGAATACGACTTTCATGACCAGGCTCTCGGAACCGGGGTAGTAGGTGGCGTGGTTCGCCGGAGTGAGCACCACGGCATCGGCGGCAAGGCCCGCTGCCTGCGCCGCGCGCAGGGTGAGCCCGGTCGTGGCCACGGTGAGGTCGAACATCTTGAGGACCGATGAGCCTTGCGAACCCTTGAAGGTGCGGTCGATGCCGCAGATGTTATCTGCCGCGATGCGCCCTTGCTTGTTGGCGGGGCCGGCGAGCGCGATGAGCGCTGGCTTTCCGGTGACGGCGTGCTTCACCTCGTTGGCGTCGCCCACGGCGTAGATGTCCGGGTTGCTCGTTCGCAGGTGCTCATCCACTTTGATCGCACCGCGGAGCCCCAGTTCGAGCCCTGCTTCGCGCGCGAGCGTGCTTTCGGGCGCCACACCTACCGCCATGATCGCGAGGTCGGCGTCGAGCGGAGCGCCTTCGGCGAGTGCGGTGCGTATGCCTTCGTCCAAGGCGGAAAAGCCGGTCACGTTCGCATCGAGCAGCACGCGGATGCCATGCTTACGCAGGTGGTTGTGGAGAATCGCCGCCATATCCTGGTCGAGCGTGGGCATGAGGTGGCTTCCGCGCTGCACCACGGTGACGTCGAGCCCCCGTTCGCGCAGGTTTTCGGCCATCTCGAGCCCGATGAAGCCGCCGCCTACGATGGTTGCCGCCTGCGGCCGCTCGCGCTCCACAAAGTCATGGATGCGGAAGGTGTCCTCAACGGTGCGCAGGGTGAAGAGGCGCTCGGAATCCGTGCCGGGCACGCCGGGGTCAACGGGGCGCGCGCCGGGCGAGAGGATAAGCTTGTCGTAGCGTTCGGCATAGACGCTGCCGTCGTCCAGACGCCGTATGCTCACGGTGCGGGCGTCGCGATCGATCGATACCGCTTCCTGGCGCACCCGCACGTCGATGCGGAAGCGGTTCCAGAAGCTCTCGGGCGTTTGCAGGGTGAGCTTGGCCCGGTCGGTGATGACGCCGCCGATGTAGTAGGGGAGCCCGCAGTTCGCGTAGCTCACGTATCCCGTGCGCTCGATGATGACGATCTCGGCCGCCTCGTTCAGCCGCCTCAGGCGCGCCGCGGCGGTGGCCCCGCCAGCCACGCCGCCGATGATAACTACCTTCATGCGTTGCCTCCCATCTCGAGCGGCCCTCTCCAGCGGTTGATGCCGCCCATATCGGTAACGTTGGTGTACCCCTGCGCCGCGAGCGAGCGGCATGCCGAGGCGCTTCGAGCGCCCGAAAGGCAGTACACGAAGAGTGAGCGGTTGCGGTTGGGCACGTGGTGCGGTGCCTCGCGGATGCGGTCAAGCGGCAGGTTCACCGCGCCCGGAAGATGGCCCTGGGCAAACTCCTCGGGCGATCGCACGTCGAGCACGGTCTTCTCCGCCACGGCATCCGCCTGCTGCATATGCTCGTTGATATTGGGTCCGAACAGTGCGTTAAGGAACATCGCGGCTCCCCTCGTAGGATGCGTTCATACAAGGGGAGCATAGGACGGGGCGGTCCCGCTTGTCAGTGACGATGTCACCAACGCGGATGTGAGACAGTTGTGCCGGGTCAATCTGTCTCATTTTGTCTCATGAGACAGATTGACCCGGCACAACTGTCTCACTTAGGAGCTATCGGCTCTCAATGGCTCCGATGTTTCTCAGCTCGATCGAGATGAGGCCGTTCGGCTCGTTCTTGAACGTGATATATTCGGGGTTCTTTCCCATTTCAACGGGAAAAGAGATTTCGATGCCCGTGTCGGTGCGAATCTTCTGGTTGCGCACGGCGGCGCGCTGCACCTGCGAACGCTCGACGGGAACGCGCTCGGGCAGGTGCTCTTCTTCGAGCGCTTCCTTCACGCGGTCGCGCAGCACGGGCTCGTCTTCAAAGGCCTCGTCCACGATATCCCAAGGTGGAAGTTCCTCGTCCTCCTCCACATGCTCGACCATCGCCGCTTTCGCCATGGCGAGCGCCACGCTCGTGTTCGCGCCGTGCTCCTCGGCCACCTCGGCGACCACGCGGGTTACGGTGTCGATGATCTCTTTGGTGGACACGCCCGCCTCGCATTGGAGCAGGCCGTCGGGGATGAGCATGGTGTCTTGGCCTGCGATGCTGCGCTTCTTGTCCTGGTAGAGCACCTCAAGCGTACTCGCGCGCACGAGCGCGTAAGACGAGATCTTCTGTGACGGGTTGGGCAGGATGGCGTAATGCCGGGCGATGTCGTTGCGCACGGAGCCATTTTGATCGGCGACCTCGTGCATGAATGCCATGCGGCTCGTCATGAGCAGGATGGCAAACCACCGGACGTCGTCTTCGTCTTCGAAATCCGCGACGAGAATGTCGGTGGATTCCGGCTTATCGGCGCGGGCGAGCTCGCCGCCAAGAAACTCGGCGATTTGCAAAGAGAGGTCGATGAAGTCGCGTTCGCCGAAGAAGTAGCGCTTGAGCTCCGTGGCGAATGCGCTCTCTTCCGCAAAGGTGCCGCGGCGGTTGTCGTCGGCGGTGCGGGCACGGCGCAGGTGCTTGGCCACGAAATTGCGCGTCGAGCGCGTCTCGAGCTCGAGCTCTTGCTGGGAAAACACGTTGACTGCAGAGTCGAGGTCGATGACGTGCAAGATCGCGTGGTTGATTTTGAACATGGACGAGGCCTTCCGATGGTGATGGTCTGCGCGGGCGTAAGCGAGCCGCGCAAAGAGCCTCTATTGTCGCATGAATCCACGCGGCGGGAAGGTTCGAGCCTCGAACTTGCGCGAGAACAGGGAAAGGTGCGGAAGAGGCCGGCGGCGCATTCCAGCCTGGCTGGAGCGCAGTCGGCCTCTCCGCACCTGCTCATATTTTGCGTGCTCACCTTAGAGCTGACGCAGCCCTTCCTCGAGGCCGGTTTTGCTGTCGGTCTTGTCGTCGCGTTGCTTGATGACGCGCGCGGGAACGCCGGCCACCACGGCGCCGGCTGGAACGTCCTCAACGACCACGGCGCCGGCGGCAACCACGGCGCGCTCGGCTACGTGGACGCCCTCGAGCACCACGGCGTTCGCACCGATCATCACGTTGTCTTCGATGATGACGGGCGTGGCGCTTGCGGGTTCAACAACGCCGGCGAGCACGGTCCCGGCGCCGATATGGCAGTTCTTTCCTACCGTGGCGCGCCCGCCCAGGACGGCGCCCATATCGATCATGGTGCCCTCGCCGATGACGGCGCCGATGTTCACGATCGCGCCCATCATGATGACTGCGTTGTCGCCGATGGAGACGCGGTCGCGGATGATCGCGCCGGGCTCGATGCGCGCGTTCACGCCCTTGAGGTCCAAAAGCGGAACGGCGGAGTTGCGGCAGTCGTTCTCGATGTCGAAGTGCTCGATCGCGTCAGCGTTAGCTTCCAGCAGGGCAGAGACTTCGGACCAATCGCCAAAGACCATGCGCCCTTCCGGAGAACCATACACGCGCAACGATCCCCACTCGATCGTCGCTCCCGGCTTTTCCCGAATGTATGCTTTCACCGGCGTCTTCTTAGGAGCCGAAGCGATGAAGTCGATGATTTCCTGAGCATTCATGTTCGTGACGTTTTCACCCATCAATAACCCTTTCTGCTTGAATTCTCTGTTAGCGAGCGCGGCCCAGAAGCAGCAGCTTGCGAGTGTGTTTGCATCTGCACGAGGCAATCGGGTGGCCGTTGCTGAGGGGTTCCGGCCCCGTCGAATGCGAGTTCCGCACGAGCCGAAGGCGCCGGTGGCGCCTTCGCGCGAGCCAGGACTGCTCGAGCAGGCGACGGGGCCGGAACCCCCATCTGTTACCTTTACCCGAACATCACCTCGTCGAAGGTATAGAACCCCTTGTCGCGAACGATGAGCTTCTGCGCCGCCGCGAGCGCCCCGTTCACGAAGATCTCCCTGCTTTCGGCGCGATGCGTAAGCGAAACCTCCTCGCTCGGTCCGAAGAACGATACCGTGTGCACGCCCGCAACCGTGCCGCCGCGCAGAGCGTGAACGCCCACTTCCTGCGTATCGCGCGCGCCGCAGAGGCCTTCGCGTCCGTACACGGGCTTCACGCTGCCGGCACCCAGCTCAGCCTTTGCTGCGCGCACCTCGTCAAGCAGCATCGTTGCCGTACCGCTTGGCGCATCGGCCTTCTGGTTGTGGTGCGTCTCCACGATCTCGATGTCGAAACCAGGGAGTTCGCGCGTCGCCTGGGCTACAAGGTGCCTGAGCGCCGCGATGCCGATGGAGTAGTTGCCCGACCACACGACGGGGGCGGTGCTGCCCAGTTCGCGCAAGACCTCGAGCTGCTCATCCGAATAGCCCGTGGTTCCGCTTGCCAGGGCGGTGCCGGTCCTGCGCACGTAGCCGGCGACAGCGTCGAGTGCGGCAACGTTCGAGAAATCGATGATGACATCCGCAGCAGGGGCGGTCTCAAGCTCTTTCACCTCAAAGCCAACTTGCGCTACCACCTTAAACAGCGGCTCGCCCGCGTTGTCGCGCATTTCGCGAGCGGTGCGGTCGATGAGGGTTCCCATGCGGCCCGTGCCGCAGATAACGATGCTAAGCAAGAATACCAGCCTCCTTCAGGGCCTGGGTAAGTCCGCTACGCGCGCCTTTCGACATCGAGCAGAGCGGCAGGCGGTAGTTCGCTTTGATGAGCCCCATCTGGGCGAGCGCCTCCTTGACGGGGATGGGGTTGACCTCGCTGAAGAGCGCGTGCACGAGCGGTTGCCCGGCAATTTGAATCTCTCGCGCGCGCTGGGTGTCGCCGTCCAGGTAGGCGCGGCACATTTCATGCACGAGCGCGGGCTGCACATTCGCCCAGACCGAGATGACGCCGCTCGCGCCGAGCGACATGAGCGGTACCGCGATGCCGTCCTCGCCCGAGAACATACGGAACTCGGGCCCAATGAGATGCGCGATGCTCGCGGCGAACGCGACGTTTGCGCTCGCTTCTTTCACGCCCATGATGTTGGGGTGCTGGGCAAGCCGCTCCATGTTCGCGGCCGAGATGGAGCACCCGCAGCGCCCGGGGATGTTGTAGAGGATGCAGGGGATGTCGACTCCGTCTGCGACGGTCGCGAGGTGGCGATAGATGCCCTCTTCGTTCGCCTTGTTGTAGTACGGCGTGATGATAAGCAGTCCATCCACGCCGAGCTTCTGGTAGGCGAGGCTCTTTTCCAGCATGGTCTCGGTGCTGTTGGAGCCCGAGCCTGCGATGACCGGCACGCGGCCGCCAACGTGCTCGACCACGAAGCGGCAAACCTCGTTGTCCTCTTCATGCGACATCGTGGAGCTCTCGCCGGTGGTGCCGAGTGTGAGGATGCCGTCGGTGCCGTTTTCGATCTGGAACTCGATGAGGCGGTCGAGCGCTTCGAAGTCGACGCTTCCGTCGTCGTTGAATGGCGTTACGAGCGCGACGATCGACCCTTCAAGATGCTGCATGTCCATCGTTGCTCCTTCCTGTTGAATGAGACAGTTGTACCGGGTTAATCTGTCTCATGGAATGAGACAGTTGTACCGGGTTAATCTGTCTCATCTCTCTCGTGTATGGCGACGTGCTCGAGCAGCGCGCGCCCTTGGGGTAGCACGTCGAGCGTGGCGAAGTAATCGGCGGGGGTTTCTGCCCGGCGGATAAGCTCCGTCGACCCATCGGTGCGGAGCAGCACTTCTGCCGAGCGAAGGCGACCGTTGTAGTTGTAGCCCATCGAGTGCCCGTGTGCGCCGGTGTCGTGGATGATGAGCAGGTCGCCGATTTCGATCTTAGGGAGCTTGCGGTCGATGGCGAACTTGTCGTTGTTCTCGCAGAGCCCTCCCGTGACGTCGTAGGTGCGCGTGGCCGCCTCCTGCGATTTGTCCGGGCCGTCTGCCTGCCCCATCACGGTGATGTGATGGTATGCGCCGTACATCGCGGGACGCATGAGGTCGGCAGAGCAGGCGTCGACGCCGATATAGTCTTTGTAGATGCGCTTCTCGTGGATAGCGCGTGTGACCACGCAGCCGTACGGTCCGAGCATGAAGCGTCCCATCTCGGTGTAGATGGCGACGTCCCCCATGCCCGCCGGCACGAGAATCTCCTCGAAGGCGCGTCGCACGCCCTCGCCGATGGCGCGGATGTCGTTGGCGGGCTCATCGGGCCGGTAGGGGATGCCCACGCCGCCGGAGAGGTTCACGAACCCAACGTGCGCCCCCGTCTCGCGCTGCAGGCGCACGGCAAGCTCGAAGAGAATGCGCGCGAGCGCGGGGTAGTAGTCGTTCGTGACGGTGTTCGAGGCGAGGAAGGCGTGGATGCCGAAGGTCTTGGCACCGCGTTCGCGAAGCATCCGAAATGCTTCGAAAAGCTGCTCCTCGGTCATGCCGTATTTCGAATCTCCCGGGTTGTCCATGATATCGTTGGCAAGTCGGAAGAGCCCGCCGGGGTTGAACCGGCAGCTCACGGTTTCGGGAATGGGGCCCGCGACGCGTTCGAAAAACGGGATATGGCTGATGTCGTCAAAGTTCACGATGGCGCCGAGCTCGCGTGCAAGGCGAAAATCCGCAGCGGGCGTGTCGTTCGACGAGAACATGATTTCCGGGCCGGGCACATTGAGGGCACGGGCGATCATGAGCTCCGTCGAGCTCGAGCAGTCGCATCCACAGCCGTATTCCCGTAGGATCGAGATGAGCGCGGGGTTGGGATTGGCCTTGACGGCAAAATACTCGCGGAAGCCGGGGTTCCAGGAAAAGGCTTCGCGCACGGCTTCCATGTTGGCGCGAATTCCCGCCTCGTCGTAGAGGTGGAATGGGGTAGGGTAGCGGCCGGCGATGTCGACCAGCTGGTCCTTCGTGACAAACGTTCGCTTCATGGCAAACTCCTTGGCTGATAGCGCTCCTGCATGCTTGCAGACAGTCTTGCGAGTGTTCCCCGCAAGCCCACACGGCGCCCGCGCCCGGTTGCCGTGTTCGGCGGGTCCGCCTTGCTGCGGGGTCGCTGCCTGCCGGCTCGCCCGCGCTCAATCTCGCCCGCGCCTCTATCAAGTGCGTCAACTGTACCATAGGCCTGCGCGAAGCCGGCCCGTTTCGCTCGTTTTGCCGTTAGGTTTCCGGTTGGTTACACGTGGTGCGCCACGCGGCTATAGGCGAGCCACCACCTCGCGCGCGTTGACGAGACGCAATGGTGAAGATCGCTGGCGTGGTGCCCAAGGCCACCGCCTCGCGCGCGTTGATGAGACGCTACAATGTCGTGGTCGTTATGTAGGGAGTGATCGCCATGCCGCACGCGTGCCCGCCTTTCAACGCCTCCGCCACCGATGGCGAGGGCCTTCTCAGCTCCGTCGAGGGCCAAGAGCTCCTCGACGAGCTCACGCGCTACCGCCGCGACCTCCACCGCATTCCCGAACTTGACGATGACCTGCCTCGGACCATCGCCTACGTGCGCAGCGTGCTCAGCGGGCTTTCGTGCGATGTCCTCGAGCCGTGCAAGGGGGCGGTATGCGCGTTTTTCGACCTCGGTCGCGCCGAGACGGTGGCGATCCGGGCGGATATGGATGCGCTTCCCATCGACGAGGCGAGCGGAGCGGCGTTCTCGAGCGAGCACCCCGGTCGCATGCATGCCTGCGGCCACGATGGCCACATGGCCATGGCGCTTGCGGCGGCCACATGGGTCGATCGCGTGGCGCGGGGCGCGGATGCTGTCGTTCGAGCGGGGCAGCTTCCCAGAAACGTTCTCTTCGTGTTCCAGCCGGCGGAGGAGACCACGGGCGGTGCGAAGCGCGTGTGCGAGAGCGGCGTTTTCGAGCGCTGTCGCGTTGCGCGCATCTTTGGCATGCACCTCTGGCCCGATTTGCCTGCGGGCAGCCTCGCATCGCGGCCTGGCCCGCTGCTCGCGCGCTCGAGCGAGACGACCATCACGTTCCACGGCGTGTCGAGCCATATCGCGAAGTGGAGGGATGGTCGGGACGCCCTGGGGGCCGCGGCGCGATTCGTGGTGGGATCGAAGTGGCTTTCGCGAAAACTGGAGCAGGACGAGCCGTTTCTGCTGCGCTTTGGCCATATGACGGCAGGTACGGTGCGAAACGCCGTTGCCGGGCAGGCGCGCGTGGAAGGCAGCCTCCGGGTGTTCTCGGACGATATGTTCGCCCGCGCGCAGGACGAGGTTCGCGCGTTGGCGCAAACTGCTGCCGATGAGGAGGGGTGCACCTTCGATCTCCACTTTTCGGAGGGGTATCCGCCCGTGGTAAACGACGGGACGCTTTTCGGGGAGGCCGCACAGGCGCTACCGGAGCTCGAGCGCGTGCCCGAGCCGCTCCTCATAGCCGAAGACTTCGCGTTTTATCAACGCTATCTGCCGGGTGTGTTCTTCCTGCTGGGAACGGGAACGGGTATCCCGCTCCATGCCGATACCTTCAACTTCGACGAGCGCGTGCTGCTGCGCGGCGTCCGGGCGTACCAGCAGCTTCTCTTCGGCGTATAGCGAAGCTGCCTTCCCCCAACTCTTTGGAGGCTTGTTCTCGAGCTCAGCCGAACATGTTGCGCTGAGTCTGGGGCCGTCTCGATGGGGCTCAGGCTAGGGATATGTGGAACGAAAAACCGAGCATACCCTGCGGCGAACGGGGCGCCGTTTGGGGTATACTCGTGTCGAGCAGAAGGTTTTAAGCCCTCCTGTGGATAACTTTCTTGTGGGTGATGCCCACGCTGAACAGCCGTCTCCACCAAGGCGGCTGTTCCCTTTTGCGTCAAGCATCACCCTAGGCTCGGATTAGACGAGCATCTCGTAGGCCAATAAGACCAGAGCAAGAAGCACTGCCGCCGAAAGCAGCAGCTGGGTGAGCTTCTGCATAGGATCCCTCCATCTACCCCGCTGGACTCGGAGGGCACCGCCCGCTCGCTTAGTTAAATAATATCACCTTTTTAGCAGAAAAAGAACATATGTTCGATATTAGTTGCGGCAAAACTAGTTCTGAGAATGATCGTAGCTATGCCTGTTCTTTATGCCGATGCATGCATCGCCTGCTCACGCTCACCAACGCTGCTCACCTGTGATACACTGCAACCATGCCGAACGCATAAGCAGCATATTCCGTTCAAAATCATAGCCATATACGCATGTCATTCGTTTTTCGCATGTTTCGCAGGCATATCGGTTGCCAGGAATATCGGCTCGGGCAGACTGCCAGGCCGCATTGTCGCTGCGAGCTGGGGTCATAATGCCAAGACTAGGAGGTCGAAGATGAAATTCTTCCTCGACACCGCGAATCTCGAGGAGATTCGCGAGGCGGTGAGCTGGGGCGTCATCTCGGGCGTTACCACGAATCCGTCGCTGTACGCCAAGACGGGAGGTACGCTTGCTGGGTATGAGGACCACATGCGCGCCATCTGCGCCGTATGCGACGGCCTGCCGGTCTCGGCTGAGTCTTGTGCTGATACCACGGAGGGTATGATTGAGGACGGTCGCCGGTTCGCGCGCATCGCTCCGAATATCGTCGTCAAGCTTCCGGTGTGCACGGAGGCCCTGGCAGCGACGCATGCGCTGGCGCAGGAGGGCATCTCGGTGAATATGACGCTCGTGTTCACCGTTCCCCAGGCATTGCTCGCCGCCCGTGCGGGTGCGCGCTACATCTCGCCTTTCGTTGGGCGCTTTGACGACATCGCCGAGGATGGCGTCGAGCAGCTTTCGAACGTGTGCGCCGCCATCCACAACTTTGATTTCGGCCACGAGGTCGAGATCATCGGCGCCTCGATTCGCACGCCGAACCACATCACCCAAGCCGCCCTCATGGGCTGCGATATCGCGACGGTTCCGTTCGCCGCGTTGAAGAAGGCCGTCAAGCATCCGCTCACCGACCGCGGCCTTGCATCGTTTTTGGAAGACTGGAAGAAGGTTGAACTGGCATAGTGGCAGAGGATACGAACACCACCACCGGCTCCGGCACAGGAGCTTCCGAGGCGCAGGAGAAGCCGCGCCGCACCACCCGTGCCCGTCGTACGACGAAGAAGGCAGAGGAGGCCAAGCCGGCCGCCAAGAAGGCGTCGGCATCCGCTTCGAGCGAGCCTGACGCGCCGAGCGCATCGAAGACGGCGGCCGGTGAAGTGACGGCCGAGGTCGCGCAGGCGCGCGCCCTGGCGCAGATCTCGCAGGCGTCGATCGTTCGCAAGCAGCGCCGCGCCGCCGCTCGCGCGGAGGAAGCGTTGACGGCCCCCGCTAAGGCCACGCGGACGCGCCGCACCAAGAAGGCGGCGGATGCGGCCGATGCTGCTACGGCTGCCTCTGGTGAGGCGGCGCTTCCGGGCGATGCCGCGCAGGCGAGCGAGTCCGCGAAGGCTTCTGCCAAGCCGCGCAGTACCTCGAAGAGGACCAAGAAGGTTGCTGGTGACGCAGAAAAGGCTGCTGCAGATGCAGCGACGGCCCCCGCTACAGATGACGCTGCCGTGTCTGCAGCCCCTGCCGTCGACCCGGCGCTTCGTCCGCATCGCCGCGGCCGGAAGCCCAAGGCCTATGTCGAGGCGGAACGCGCCGCAGCCGCAGCGCTTGCGGCGGCGCAGGCGGCTTCTGCTGCGGGGGACGAGCGGGCGGAAGCTTCCGCAGCCCCCGATACTGCTGAAGGTGCGGCGCCCGTGGAAGACCATCGCCCCGGCCGTGCCCGCCGCGCTGCAGCCGACGGTGCGATGCGTGCGCCGCGAAAGCGCCGGGCTTCGTCTGACGAGGCCGCGGCCGAGGCCGTCGGAGCAGCTCAGGATGCCGCTGCGTCTGGGGAAGCTCCCTCTGCCGGCCCCGAGGCGCAGGCTGCCGA
>NZ_CEWCAA010000028.1:0-28790 GCF_982429025.1 Enorma sp. | reverse complement strand
CATTACCGCCGATACCCCCATGCTCGGACTTATCGCGGCTACTGATGCGAGTTACCTGCTTGAGACGCTTGCTCGTTGGATCTTGGACCGCACCGAGAAGGACGTCGCCTTTGCAGCTAATTTCCCGTTCATGCGCATCGCTGCTGCGAACCGCATCATCACCTCCTGCGCGCTCACGAACATGGCTACCGGCGCGCTCTTCTTCATTCCGGGTGCGGATTTTCCGGTGATGACGATCGCCGAGGTCGGCATGGTGCTTAAGCTCGCAGCCGTCTTCGGCTATAAGCTTGAGCCAGAACGCGGTTACGAGGTCGCCGCTGTTGTGGGCTCAGGCCTTCTGCTTCGCTTGGCTGCTAAGGGCCTTTGCCGCCTTACCCCCAGGCTCTCCTTCGTCGTCAAGGCGCTTGTGGCTGCTGGAGGAACCTATGCCATGGGGCGGGCACTCGCAAGCGCGTATGAACGCGGGATCAACTACGCCCCCGTGAACGCCCGCGTGTCTCGTGTGGTCTCGTTCGCCCGCAACGTGACGGCATCGGGTTCCGCAGGCCCCGCCGGAGTGCAGGAGGCGGCGGTTAACCGCAGCGCTCGCTAACCTTTGCCCCCAGTTTGCCTTCATCCGTGGCCTCGTATGGTCCATGCCTCTATTAATCGGTATGAGAGGAGTGCCGTGCGCACCGCTTATCGCGATTGCTTTGATCAGCTTCAACCTTTACTTGCTCGCGTGGAGAAACCGAGCCGCTATATCGACCACGAATGGGGCACCCGGTCTTCGCAAGAGGCCGATTACCGCGCGTGCCTGATCTATCCCGATGTCTACGAGGTCGGTCTTCCTAACCAGGGCATTGCCATCCTGTACGCAGCGCTCAATCGCGAAGATGATATTTCATGCGAGCGTTCGTACGTTCCCTGGATCGACATGGCAGACGAGATGCGCGCCGCAGGGGTTCCGCTGCTTTCCCTTGAGGGTGCGGCGCCCGTAGCGTCCTTCGACGTGGTGGGGCTTCATGTCCCGCACGAGATGGCCGCAACCAACTATCTCGAGGCGCTCGATTTGGCCGGCATCCCGCTTCTTGCCCGTGAGCGCGGAGAAGACGACCCGCTTGTCATTGCCGGAGGACCCTCCGTCTATAACCCTGAACCGATTGCCGAGATCTTCGACTGCATCCTCATCGGTGAGGGTGAGGAGCATATCGTTGAGCTCTGCCGCGAGCACCGCCGCCTCCGTGATGCGGGTGCCTCGCGTACGGAGATGCTGCGCGCCCTTGCTTGCGTGCCGGGGACCTACGTGCCCTCGCTTTACGAGGTGTCTCACGAGGGAGCTTGCACAGTGCATGGCTATACCGTTCCTCTTGAGGGAGAGCATGTGCCCGACGTTGTGTACAAGCGCGTCGTTGCCGATTTCGGGGCAACCGATCCGGTGAGCCAATCCGTCGTGCCCTATACGGAGCTTGTGCATGACCGCCTCTCAATCGAGGTGTTGCGCGGGTGCGCGCGCGGGTGCCGCTTCTGCCAGGCGGGAATCACCTACCGCCCTGTTCGAGAGCGCACGCCCGATCAAATCGTTGCCGCTGTTTCGCGGGGTCTTAAGGAGACCGGTTACGATGAGGTCTCGCTCACCTCGCTTTCGACTACCGACCATTCCTGCTGTTCGCAGATTCTCGAGCGCTTGAATCGCAACCTGCAAGACACGGGGATTTCGGTCTCCATACCATCGCAGCGGCTGGATTCCTTTGGCGTTGACATGGCCCTTCAAGTCGCGGGTGAGAAGAAGGGTGGGCTCACCTTTGCTCCCGAGGCCGGCAGCCAGCGCATGCGCGACATCATCAACAAGAACGTTACCGAGGAAGACTTGGAGCGCGCTACGCGTGCCGCCTTCGAAGCCGGATGGCGCCGCTGCAAGCTTTACTTCATGATGGGGCTCCCCGATGAGCGCGATGAAGATATCGTCGCCATCGGTGAGCTTGCTGAGCGCGTGCTCCAGATCGGCCGTGAGATCGTTCCCAAGGGCCAGCGCGGCGGGCTTTCGGTTTCCATCTCCGTCTCGGTCTTCATCCCCAAAGCGCACACACCGTTCCAATGGTGCGGCCAGCTCGATGACGATGAGGTCCGTAGGCGCCAGAAGCTCCTGCTCGACAGCGTCCACGACCGGGCGATTCGCGTCCATTACCATGATGCGGCCACCTCGCTCATCGAAGCTGCTCTCTCGAGAGGCGGACGGGACATGCTTCCCGTTATCATGGGCGCGTGGAAGCGCGGGGCGCGCTTCGATGCGTGGACGGAGCAGTTCTCACTTGACCGTTGGCTCGAGGCGGCGCACGATGCAGGCGTCGACTTGCGCGCGGTTGCACGGGATCCGTTTGAGCTCGACGCTCGGCTTCCGTGGGAGCATGTGAGTCCTGGCGAGTCGCGCGGCTTTTTGGAGCGTGAGTGGCGCCGTGCCCTCGCTGGCATCACGACGGCGGATTGCACGCGCTCATCCTGCACCGGGTGCGGCATCTGCCCCACGCTCGGAGTGAGTAACGTTTTGGTAGGTGATCGTTCGTGAGCGAGCAGACCCTCTTTCGCCTGCGGGTTCGCTATGTCAAGCAGGGGCGCCTTCGCTACCTCGGACATCTCGAGGTGCTCCATACCATTGAGCGCATCATCAGGCGCGCCCAGCTTCCCTATGCCGTCACCCAGGGCTTTTCACCCCATATGCGGGCTGGTTTCTCCTCGGCGTTGCCGGTGGGGACTGCCTCGGATTGCGAATGGTACGACGTGTTCCTAACCGAGCTCGTTCCCCCAAGTGAAGCTTTCGAGCGTCTTAAGGCAGCATCTCCCGTTGACCTTGCTCCTGTCAAGGTGGGGTACGTTGACGTGCGCGCTGCCGCCTTGACGGCCTTCATCACCTGCGCTGAGTATGCAGTCAACCTGTGGACTGGTGACGCATCGGCTACCGAGTGCATGGTGCGCGAGGCATTGGAAGCCATCCGAGTCCAGGGCACCATAGCGTATCTGCGCGGCAAGAAGGAGAAGAGCCTGGACCTCACGCGAACCCTTGCGGGGTATACGCTCGCGCAGGCGGGGGAGGGCCATTTCCTGCTCACGCTCGATACCCGCATGGATAACGATGGGGCACTCCGTCCCGAAGTACTCGTGGGGGCGCTCAACAACTACCTCGACGGAACACCGGACGCCCCTATTCACTCCACGGGCATACAGCACCTTACCCAGATCCCTCGCTATGAGGTGACCCGTACCGCCCAATACGCGCTTTCCAGCGAGGGCACCCACCTCGACCCGCTTCACGTGCGCTGAGCACGCCTTTCCGCTGCTTGATGAGTTTGAGATAGTCGTGAAGCCGAACTTGCTGTTTGCCGTTGGCGGAGTCCTGTTTTGGCCGCTTTTATATATGGTCCGCAGCGAGTTTCGCAGCCCTGTAGGCAAAGCCTACAGGGCGAGGACTGTTTGATGCTGCGGACCATAGGTAAAAGCGGCCCCACGAGTTGCGGAGACTCTGCGAATATCCGTTGACGCACGAATACGCAGCTGCTATTATGTTCGACCGTTGCACTACCAGATGCATGAAGGGCTAAAGATGTACGCAATCGTTTCAACAGGCGGCAAGCAGTACAAGGTCGCTCAGGACGATGTCATCACCGTCGAGAAGATCGACGCCGAGGTCGGCTCCAAGGTCGAGCTCCCCGTCCTCTTCCTGAACGACGGCAAGAAGATCGTCACCGATCCCGCTAAGCTTGCCAAGGCCAAGGTCACGGCCGAGATCGTCGATCAGTTCAAGGGCGAGAAGCAGCTTGTCTTCAAGTTTAAGAAGCGCAAGCGCTATCATCGTCTCAAGGGCCATCGCCAGCAGCTCACCAAGGTCAAGATCACCAAGGTCCAGGCTACCTCGCGCGCTGCCCGTAAGACCACCAAGGATGCCGAGGCTGCGGCCGAGGCTCCCGCCGCCGAGTAGCTCGCGGCTTCGAGAGAGTAGGTAGGACATGGCACACAAAAAAGGACTCGGTTCCTCCCGTAATGGCCGCGATTCCCGCGGTCAGCGTCTTGGCTGCAAGCGCTTCGGTGGCCAGACCGTCACTGCGGGCACGATTCTCGTCCGCCAGCGTGGCACGCACATCCACCCCGGTGAGAATGTGGGTCGCGGCAAGGACGATACCCTCTTCGCGCTCGTTGACGGTACCGTTGAGTACAAGCGCGGTGTGAAGCATCGCGTGAGCGTTCATCCGGCTGCCACTGCGTAACAGCCCCTTCATACGCATGCATATTCGGGAGGCCCACTGGATAACCAGGGGTCTCCCGTTTTTTGAAAGCGAGGCACGATGCCCCAGTTTACCGATATAAGTCGCATCAACGTCAAAGGCGGCGACGGCGGCGCCGGCTGCATGTCGTTCAGACGCGAGGCCCATGTGCCCAAGGGCGGGCCAGACGGCGGCGACGGAGGCCGTGGCGGTGACGTCATCATTCAGGCCGACGCCCAGCTCTCTTCGCTCATCGACTATCGCTACAAGCACCATTTTCGTGCGGAGCGTGGCACTCACGGCAAGGGCGCTCGCAAAGACGGTAAGGCGGGGGAGGATCTCATCTTGCGCGTGCCCGTGGGCACCGTCGTGCGCGAGCTCGATCCCGATACGCAGGAGCCTGTTTTCGAGATCGCCGACCTTACCCATGATGGTGAGCGCGTGATCGTTGCCCCGGGCGGTGCCGGCGGTCTTGGAAACACGCATTTCGTCACCTCGGTCCGCCGCGCTCCTGCTTTTGCCCAGCTTGGTGAGCCGGCGCAGGAGCATTGGATCGAGCTCGAGATGAAGCTCATGGCCGATGCCGCGCTCGTTGGCCTGCCATCGGTGGGGAAGAGCTCGCTTATCGCGCACATGAGTGCCGCGCGGCCCAAAATCGCCGACTACCCCTTTACCACGATCGTCCCCAACCTCGGTGTCGTGCGCGCTGGTGAGTATTCCTACGTCGTCGCCGATGTTCCCGGCCTTATCGAGGGCGCGAGCGAGGGTAAGGGGCTGGGCCACCAGTTCCTCCGCCATATAGAACGCACCGCGCTCATCATGCACGTCGTCGATATCACCGGCGGCTTCGAAGGACGTGACCCCGTAGAGGATTACCGCGTTATCAACGAGGAGCTTCGCCGCTACGCGGTCGAGCTTTCCGAGCGGCCTCAGGTCGTCGTGGCGAACAAATGCGACGTTTCCGGCATGACCGACCGCGTTGCCGAGCTCAAGCAGGCAGCTCTTGCCGATGGCCATATGTTCTTTGCGGTTTCTGCCGTCACCGGTGCCGGCATGAACACGCTCATGCTCTCTGTTGGCGAGCTCGTGGCACGGCTTCGCTCCGAGCTGTCCAGCACGGAAGATCCCGTCGTCTACGATGAGCGCTGGGAGCGTCGTCGCCGTGAGCGCGAGAAGCGGTTCCAGGTGTTCCAAGAGGAGCCGGGCGCATTTCGCGTCACGGGCACCCAGGTTGAGCGCTTGGTGGTGCAGACCGACTGGGAAAACGAAGAGGCCATCATCTACCTGCAGCGTCGGTTCTCGCGCATGGGTGTGGACGATGCCCTCGAGGCCGCGGGCTGTCGCGCTGGCGATGAGGTCCGCATCGTAGGACGAGCTTTCAGCTTCGAGGGGGCCGAAGAGTTCCCTGAAGAAGATGACGGGGATGCTATCCTTGTTGAGGAGGACGAGGCCCTGGGGGCCGCGGTCGACGAGAAGGGCTAGATGCTCATGGATGGGCGAAAGAAGCTTGCGCTTCCCGAGATCGGGAGCGATCCGAATCGAACGTACCGGCTAGGCATCATGGGCGGAACGTTCGACCCCATCCATTACGGGCACTTGGTCACCGCCGAGCAAGCTCGCGAGGCGCTCGGTCTCGACCTCGTGCTCTTCATGCCCGCAGGCTCGCCGGCTTTCAAGCTCGATCAGGAGGTCTCGAGTCCCGAGGACCGGTATGCGATGACGGTGCTCGCGACAGCTGCGAACGAGGCCTTCTACACGAGCAGGCTCGAGATCGATCGCGAAGGCGTAACCTATACCGTCGATACGCTCACCTATCTGCGCGAGCAATATCCGAGCAACGTCCATCTCTACTTCATTACCGGCGCTGACGCGATTCTCGATATCGTCTCATGGCGTGATGCGGGGCAAATCGCCGAGCTTGCGACTCTTATCGCAGCCACCAGGCCTGGATACGATATCACCCAAGCGCGTGAGCGCATCGAGGCATCAGGGTTTCCGTTTGATGTTCGCTACATCGAGATTCCCGCCCTTGCGATCAGCTCGACGAATATCCGACAGCGCGTGGCGCTCGGGAAGAGCGCTCGATACCTCACTTCGGAATCGGTGATTGGGTATATTCGCAAGAACCATCTCTACCGCAAGAGCGATAGCCGCCGAAAGGATGCGTGACCATGTCCCGCGAACAGGGATCAGTTTCCTCTACCTTGGGGTTTGCCGAAAACGAGCTGCTCGAGCTTGAACGCATTGAAGGACTGCTTGATGTGCGCATGAAGGAGGCGCGCAAGCGCCATGCGCACTCGCTCGGTGTTGCACGCACGGCCGATAGGCTCGCCCGATGCTATGGTGTCAATCGCTTCGAAGCGGTTGCGGCCGGCCTGCTTCACGACTGGGACAAGGTGCTTTCAAGCGATGAGGTAGTTGCGCGCGCCATTCGTTACGGCGTGGACGTGGCAGGTTCCCCCGAGCTTGCGGCTCCGCTCCTACATGGTCCTGTTGCCGCGCGCGAGCTGCCCGAGCTCTTTCCGGAGCTTCCGGAGGGCGTCTTTCAGGCCATCGATCGGCACACGGTGGGGGCGTGCGACATGACGCCGCTTGATATGGTGGTCTTCGTGGCCGATGCCATCGAGCCCGGCCGCCATGGTAGTTACGCAGACGAGCTCAGGTCGATGGTGGGGGTCTCATCGCTGTCCGAGCTCTTTTTCGCGTGCTTCTCCCAAGGTCTCGTCTATGTGATTCAATCTGGGAGATATCTCTATCCTACGGCCCTCGACATCTACAACCACTACGTACTGTCAAAATAGGTGAGTCAAAATGGGACAGTCCTGTTTTGACCGTTCCAAAACGGGACTGTCCCATTTTGACCACTATGACATGATTGACCAGAACGAAAGGACGCTATGAACCAGGAAAACGCAACCGACGCCACCGATGCCCTCATCGAGCCCATCGACCGCTCTGACGCCATGCCCGAGCGCGATGAGTCCGTAGCCTCGGTTGATCGCTCCGCGGCCTCGCTTTCTTCTTCGGGTGTTGCCGCCGAAGAGGTCGCTCGCGCAGCCGCGCAGGCTGCATTCGATAAGAAGGCCGAGGACGTCGTCGTGCTCGACCTCACTGAGCTTTCCGATGTATGTGACTTCTTCATGATTGCGACCGGATTCAACAACCGTCAGGTCGATACGATCGTCGATGAAATCGAGGAGCAGGTGGCCAAGGCATGCGGAGAGCATCCGTTCTCCATCGAGGGCCGCGATCAGCGGACGTGGATTCTCATGGACTACGGCTCGGTTGTCGTTCATGTGTTTACTCCTGAGGCGCGCGAGTACTATCGGCTCGAGAAGCTCTGGGGAGATGCTCCGCAGCTTTCGCTCGACTTGGTCTAAGAGCGCTCTGGGCACTCATGTATGCCCGTGATCATGGGGGAGCGGTGCGCGGTGGAAGACATCTTCGAGCTCTTTGGTAATTGGCGAGGTCCAGCCATCGGGCTTATGGACCTCGATGCCTTCTTTGCGAGCGTGGAGCAGCTCGATCACCCTGAATGGCGCGGTAAGCCCGTTATCGTAGGGGGGTCCCCCGAGGGGCGCGGCGTCGTTTCCACCGCTTCATACGAAGCGCGACCCTACGGGGTCCATTCAGCCATGCCTTCCGCCCAGGCCAAGCGCTTGTGCCCCCATGCCATTTGGACGAGCGGACATTTCGATCGCTACCGCGAGATGAGCGCAAAGGTCATGGACATCTTGGCCGATGAAACGCCCTTTGTCGATCAGGTTTCTATCGATGAGGCGTTCTTCGATATCACGCCGGGCCGCTTCTCGCGCGAGAACCCTATCGAGATTGCGAGCCGCATATCGCGCCGCGTGAGCGAGCTCGGCATCACGTGCTCCATTGGGCTGGGAACCAGTAAGACGGTCGCTAAAATCGCGAGCGATCGCGATAAGCCGCACGGGCTCACGATTGTTCCGCCCGGTACCGAGGAAAACTTCCTAGAGCCGTTGCCGGTGCGCGCTATGAGCGGCATCGGTACATCGGCGGAGACATCGCTCAAGAGGATGGGCATCTACACCTTGGGCCAGCTCGCTGCCGCCCCCGTGGCGCGCCTCGTCACGGTGTTCGGCACGAACGCACAGCTTATGCATGATCGCGCCGCAGGCCTCGAGGTAAGCGGCGTTGCCCCCATCGATGCTCCTGAAGAGACGAAGTCAGTAAGCAACGAGCGCACCTTTGCCCAAGATCTTACCGAACGCGCTGATATCGATGCGGCCCTTGCCCTGCTCGGTGAATCGGTCGGGCGCCGGTTGCGCAGGCGCGGGCTGGCGGGTCGCACGGTTACGGTGAAGGTCAAGTATTCTTACGGCAGTGGCCGCACGATCCAGCGTCGTCTGCCGCATGCCACCGACGACGAGAACATCTTCGTCTCCGTTGCGCGCTCGCTTATGGACGAGATCTGGACGGAAGGAATGCATATTAGGTTGCTCGGTATCGGCATGAGCGATTTCAGGTGCGATGGCGACGTTCAGACGGATCTGTTCTGCGAGGTCGACGAGCGCGGAGCCGTATCGAGCAGCAAGCGAGAGCTTTCGGTCGCCGTCGACAAGGTGCGTGAGCGCTTTGGCAACGGCGCGGTGAATTTCGGCCGAGCGGCACGCTTCGGCGACGACCTGGTGAGGCCCGACAAGTTCCTCAACCAAAATAAACCGAGTGACGCATAGGATCGCAATACCGCAGGGGCTTGCATTCTTAGATTTCATGCGTAAGATATGGAGGAGCCTGCGGAAATACCGAAGAAGTTGCCTGCTTGCACTTCACCTGCCCGCTCCGTTGGCGTATTATTACAACCTGTTTGTCTGTAGTCGCAGCCTTTTTGGCTGCATGGTTGGAGGAGTTTTCATTGGCAGTCAAGATTCGCCTTGCTCGTCACGGCTCTAAGAAGCGTCCGTACTATCGCGTCGTCGTGGCCGATTCTCGTTCCCCGCGTGATGGCCGCTTCATCGAGGAGGTGGGCCGCTACAATCCGCTGACCTCTCCCAAGACGATCAGCCTTGATATCGAGAAGATCAACGATTGGCAGAGCAAGGGCGCCCAGCTCACCGATGCCGTCGCAGCGCTCATGAAGGCTGCCGAGGAGGGTCCGAAGACCGAGACCGTGGCCAAGAAGTCCAAGAAGCAGCTTGCCAAGGAGGCCGAGGCCGCGAAGGCTGCCGAGGCTGAGGCTGCCACCGAGGAGTAGGCATCGTGGCCGAGGAGCAGGCGGTGGTTGCCGCAACCGAGGCCGAGCTCTCCGATCGCATCGCCGATCTCGTCGAGTACCTCGTGCTCAGCATCGTCGATGATGCTGATGCCGTGAGCCTCGAGGTTATCGATGGCGATAACGCCTCGGTCATCGAGATCACGGTTTCCGAGCCCGATGTCGCCAAGGTCATCGGCCGCCATGGCCGCACCATCAAGGCGATTCGCACGCTTGCGCGTGCACTTGCAGCTCGTCTTGGCACATCCGTCGAGGTCGAGGTCTTGGGTTAGGTCATCGTGTCGAGCGCCTATCGCAACATAGCCCGTGTGGTTCGTCCACATGGGAAACGCGGGGAGGTCATCGTACGTGCGGTACGTGGCCTTCCCTTTGTTCTGGAGCCCGGGATGGAGGTTGCGCTCACGCCACCGGCACTCGAGCGTGACCGCTTCTGCACCGTGCGTTCGGTTACGGATACCGGTCAGGATTGGCTCGTTGCTTTCAGCGGTATCGAGGGAATCGATGGAGCAGAGTCCATCAAGGGCTGCTATGTGCTCGCACACGCTGAAGATGTCGTCCTCGATGGCTTCGAGGCTGCATGGGAAGATCTTGTCGGGCGCAACGTCGTCGATGCCCGATTTGGTGAACTCGGCCGCATTACCGGCGTTATTGAGACTCCGGCCAACGATGTGCTCGAGGTCGAAGGCCCCTTTGGCGAGGTGCTCGTTCCCATCATCGAAGAAGCGATGGATGAGATTCCGCCTACGGGACCACTCAGCACCCATATCATGGATGGCCTGATCGATTCCAGCAAGGTTCAGCAGGTCATGAACGAACGTGCCGTTTTGAAGGCGCGCCAAGGAAGCGACCGAACGGGGGAAGTGGACCAAGCATGATGCTCATCGAGACGCTTTCCGTCTTTCCCGAGATGTTCGAGCCCGTTATGTCGACATCCATCCTTGGACGCGCCCGACAGGCGGGCATCTTCGATTTCAGAGCCTATGATCTGAGAGACTGGACCCACGACCGGCATCGTACGGTCGATGACGAGCCTTATGGCGGCGGCCAGGGCATGCTCATGAAGGCTCCTCCCATCTATGAGGCGGTACGTTCCATCGCGAGCTCGGGCCCGCGCCCGCACGTCGTGTTCTTCACACCGTGCGGCGCGCCCTTTACCCAAGCTGCAGCTGAGCGGCTTGCAATGCAGGAGCGTTTGCTGTTTGTGTGCGGTCGCTATGAGGGCATCGACGAGCGCGCCTACGACCTTGCCGATGAGCGGATCTCGATCGGGGACTACGTTCTTACCGGCGGGGAGCTTGCCGCTATGGTGGTAACCGATGCCGTGGTGCGCCTACTGCCCGGTGCGCTCGGCGACGCGATGAGCAGCGTAGATGAATCGTTTGCCACAGGCGATTCGGGTGGTCTGCTGGAATACGCCCAGTACACGCGCCCCGCCGAATTTGAGGGGGCCGTCGTTCCAGATGTTCTCCTTTCTGGAGACCATGCCAAGGTCGATGCCTGGCGTCGCGAGAACGCAATCGATCGCACGTGCCGCTGGCGTCCAGACCTGATTTCTTCCGCACGCCTCACGGACTCAGAGCGCGCCCTCGCAGAGGAGCTTATCGCGCGCTATCATGGGCCCAGTCAACAGAACGCTTAGGAGTGCAACCGTGGTACCGCAGCAGCATTCATTTGTGAGGAGCCTCCTCGAGTGGGTCATCATCTTCGCGCTCGTCTTCGTGTTCTTCATCTTCATCCGGTGGTTCGTCGTGGAACCCTACCGAGTCCCCACGGGCTCGATGGAGCCCACGATCGAGGTGGGCGACCAGGTGCTGGCTCAAAAGGTCACCATCAACCTTGGGATGGGAGTGAACCAAGGCGACATCGTCGTCTTCCGTAACCCCGACGGCGGCTCGGACCACGATATCCTTGTGAAGCGCGTCATCGCGACCGCGGGCCAGACCGTCGATCTTCAGGGCGGCGTGGTGTACGTAGACGGCGAACCGCTTTCTGAGGCCTATGCGCAAGGCGACAGCTATCCGCTTGCGGCGCAGGCGGAAGGGGTCTCAGTTGGGTTCCCCTATACGGTGCCAGAAGGCTGCGTGTGGGTAATGGGCGATAACCGCGAGAACTCTGCCGATTCACGTTATTTCGGCGCGGTTCCCGAAGACGACCTCATTGCCGTGGTGTTCTTCCGGTACTGGCCTTTTAACAGGTTGGGTGGGGTGTAAACCAACTCCGGCGCAGCACCTTTCCTCAACGCGATCTTAGCTTTCTATTCATCAGAAACCAGAAGGGTAGGCAAGGCATGGACACGAGCGTTCGTACCTTCCAAGACATCATCCTTTCGCTCCAGCGCTATTGGGGCGAGCAGGGATGCGTCATCATGCAGCCGTACGACTCCGAGGTGGGTGCCGGTACGTTCCATACCGCGACGACCCTGCGCAGCTTGGGTCCTAAGCCTTGGCGCACCTGCTACGCGCAGCCTTGCCGCCGTCCCGCCGACGGTCGCTACGGTGAGAACCCTAACCGCATGCAGCACTACTACCAGTTCCAGGTTCTCATCAAACCCTCGCCGGTGAACAGCCAGGAGCTCTATCTCGACTCGCTCAAAGCAATCGGCATCGATCCGGCTGAGCACGATGTTCGCTTCGTCGAGGACGACTGGGAGAGCCCCACGCTTGGTGCCTGGGGCCTTGGCTGGGAGGTCTGGCTGAACGGCATGGAGGTCACGCAGTTCACTTACTTCCAGCAGTTGGGCGGCATCGAGGTCGACCCCGTCCCCGTCGAGATCACCTATGGCCTTGAGCGCCTAGCCATGTACGTGCAAGGCGTGAACTCCGTCTACGACTTGGTGTGGAGCTACCTGCCCGATGGCACGCCCATGACCTACGGCGAGGTCTTCCTGGAAAACGAGCGCGAGTTCAGCGCGTACAACTTCGAGGTCGCCAATGTGCCCATGATGCGCCAGAAGTTCGACGACTACGAGCGCGAGTGCCATTCCTGCCTGGATGCCAAGCTGCCGCTGCCGGCGTACGACTGCGTAATGAAGTGCAGCCACGCCTTCAACATCCTTGACGCGCGCGGTGCGCTTTCCGCTGTGGAGCGCGCAAACTACATCCTGCGCGTGCGCACCGTGGCCAAGGCCTGCTGCGAGGCCTACCTTGCCGAGGTCGCTGGTGCAGATGCAAACGACGACGCCCGGGAAGGGGAGGTGGCATAAATGGCCGAGACCAAGGACCTGCTATTCGAGATCGGCACCGAGGAGATGCCGTCCGCGCCGCTCATGAACGCTGTGAAGCAGCTTAGCCCGCTCATGGAGCGCGGCCTCACCGAGGCCGGCCTGGCCCATGGCCCTGTGCGCGTCGTGTCTTCGCCGCGCCGCCTCGCCGTGCTGGTTGACGCTGTTGCCACGGCGACGGACGAGGTGCACGAGGTCAAGCGCGGCCCTGCGGCCAACATCGCCTTCGATGCCGACGGCAATCCCACCAAGGCTGCCGAGGGCTTCGCCCGCAAGTGCGGCATGACCGCCGCTGAGCTTGTGCAGCGCGAGGATACCGATGGCCGCACCTATGTGTTCGCCGAGCGCAACATTCCTTCCGCTCCCGCGATGCCGTTGCTTTCCGCCCTATGCGAGCGCATTATCGCTGGGCTTGAGTGGCCTAACTACCGAAGCCAGCGCTGGAGCTCGACCCACGAGACCTTCGTGCGCCCCATCCGTTGGATCTGCGCACTGCTGGGCACCGAGATCATTCCCGTTCGCTATGCCGATGTAACGAGCGGAAACACCACGCGCGGCCATCGCGTGCTCGGGCCGGGTGAGCATGAGGTAGCAGAGCCCGCCGTCTACGAGCAGGTACTTGAGCCCGCCGGCGTTCTTTCTGAGGAGCGCCGCCGCGAGGTCATCGCTGCCGGCATCGCTCAGGTCGAGGCCGAGCGCGGCGGGGCCCATGTGGACACGCCCAAGAAGGTGCTCGACGAGGTCGTGAACCTCTGCGAGTGGCCGACGGTGGTCGTGGGAACTTTCGACGAAGAGTTCCTGCAGGTCCCGCACGAGATCATTTGCGAGTCCATGCTCTCCAACCAGCGGTATTTCCCCATCTACGACGCCGAAGGCCAGCTGACCCGCGAGTTCGTGGTCGTGGCTAACGGCCGTCCTGAGTGCGCCGCCACCATCATCGATGGCAACGAGCGCGTGGTCCGCGCCCGCCTGTACGATGCGAAGTTCTTCTACGACGAGGACCTCAAGGTTTCGCTCGAGGAGTTCCGCGAGCGCCTGGCGAGCGTCGTATTCCAGGAGAAGCTCGGCACCGTGCTGCAGAAGAGCGAGCGCATCGAGGCCCTTGCCGGCGAAGTTGCCCGCGCTGCCGGCTGTGACGCCGTGGTGACCGCCGACGCGGTTCGTGCCGCGCACCTCTGCAAGGCGGACCTCGTCTCCAGCGCCGTGGTCGAGTTCACGAGCCAGCAGGGCGTCATGGGCGGTTACTATGCACAGGCCGCTGGCGAGACCGATGCCGTCGCTGCTGCGATTCGCGACCACTACCGCCCTCGCTTCGCCGGCGATGAGCTTCCTGAGGGCATTGCCGGATGCATCGTTGCCGTGTCTGACAAGCTTGATACCATCGCAGGCATGTTCGCGATCGGTGAGCCCCCGACCGGTTCCAAGGACCCCTTCGCGCTTCGCCGCTCCGCTATCGGCCTGCTCAACATCCTGCGCAGCCGTCTGGGATGTGGCTACGAGGAGCTCGTCGCGCATGCGCTTGCCTCCTACGCCGCCCAGGGTATCCAGTTCGATGCCACTGAGGTGCAGGCTGCCGTCTGCGCCTTCATCAAGGGCCGCATGGAGCAGATGACCCGCGACGAGGCTGTCTCCGCGGACGTCGTTGCTGCCGTCTCCGCTGGCTCCGTGCGCGTCCCGGCGAGCTACCTTGCACTCGCTCATGCGCTCGAGGACGCTCGAGCCAATGATGCCGCGACCTTCGAGAACCTGGCAACCGCCTACGCTCGTGCGAGCCACCTTGCCGACGCATCGCTTGGTGTCGAGGTTGACTCCGCGCTTCTGGGTGATGCAGAGGCGAACTTGCTTACCTCGACCGACCAGGCCCAGCAGCGGGTTTCCGATGCGCTTGCCGCTGGAGACTTTACCGCGGTGATCGGCGCGCTCGCATCGCTTCGCGAGCCCATCGACCGCTTCTTCGACGAGGTGCTCGTCATGGACGATGACGAGGCGCTGCGCCAGAACCGTCTGCGCCTGCTCAACCGCTTCGCCGCCGTCTTCGCCGACGTAGCCAACATCGGCGAGCTCGCGAAGAAGAAGTAGCTAGCGTCCCGTTCATCATCGAACCCTGCGCCCCGCTGTGTCGTTGCACCGTGGGGCGCTTTAGCATCTTCGGTCAATCACGCATAGCTTCATTCGGAGACAGGGGCACCATGGATAAGCTCGCGACGGTACTTGTGATATCCGACGCTTTGGGCGAGACCGCTGCTTCGGTGGCGCTCGCGGCGGCGGGTCAGTTTGATGAAGGAGCCGTGGCTATCGAACGATTGTCTCGCGTTCAAGATGCGCGGCAGGTGAAACTCTATTTGGAATCCTTGGCGGGTGCAGCCAGGAAGATCGCCGCATTCCATACCATTGCCCAAGACGAGCTTCGCAGTGAGGTTGCGGGCCTGCTTGTCGAACAAGGAATTGCCGCGGTCGACCTTCTCGGTCCCGCTATTGATACCATAGCGGCGCTCACCGGGCTCGCGCCAAAAGGCATTCCCGGTATCATCCATCGTACTGATGAGCACTACTTCCAACGCATCGCCTGCATGGAATACGCCGTCGAGCATGACGACGGTAGGGGAGCGGACGACCTCTCCGAAGCCGATATCGTGCTCATCGGCGTGTCCCGTACGTCAAAGACGCCGCTTTCCATGTACCTGGCGCTACAGGGCTATCGTGTGGCGAACATCCCGCTCGCACCCCAGATTGAGCCCCCGCAGGCACTGTTTGAGGTCGATCCCGCGCGTGTCTTCGGGCTCGTAACGACGGTGGAAGCCATAGCTCCCATCCGGGCCCAGCGCCTTGGCACCGCGCAGGCGCAATCAGTTGCCGGCTCATATGCAGATCCCACATCTATCGAGCTGGAATTCGCATATGCTCGCTCCCTCATGAAGCGTCTCGGATGCTTTGTGGTCCATACAGATGGCAAGGCGATCGAAGAGTCGGCAACCGAGATTATCGAGCGTCTTAATCGCATACTTTCGACGAGAAATGCATAAGCCGTATGAAACATGCCTGCAATCATCGCTTCATACACCCTTCATAAGCTGGGATGACACTAACTGGTATCTTCATACCATATCCACTTAAGCGACCACTTACCGCATAATCGCAGCCGACTACCGGAGTCCGCGTGGTCTGCACAGCTCCTCGGCCTGCGCATCGGATACTACGCCTGAGCAGTATGTGCTCAGTCGTACCACGATACGCAGCCATGCGCTGCCGAAAGGGGGAGCATCGTGAACGATGTGAAGCGCGTCTACCGGTTTGGCGCGGATGCCGCCGGAAACGACGTGACGGAGGGCCGTGCGAGCATGAACTACGTGCTCGGAGGCAAGGGCGCGAACCTTGCTGAGATGTGCCGGATCGGTCTGCCTGTGCCGGGAGGATTCACCATCACGTGCCAGACCTGCACGGACTACACCGGTGCCGGCGACACGTGGCCCGAAGGCGCCCTGGACGAGATCGCTGATGCGGTGCAGGACCTTGAGGCGCGTATGGGAAAGCGTTTAGGAGATCCAACAGACCCTCTGCTGGTTTCCGTACGCTCAGGTGCGCCATTTTCCATGCCGGGCATGATGGACACGGTGCTCAACCTTGGCCTTACCGACGCATCGGCTCAGGGTCTCATCACGCAGACGGCCGACGAGCACTTCGTCTGGGATTCCTACCGACGCTTCATCCAGATGTTCTCAAACGTGGTGATGGGAATCGACGCGGATCTGTTCGAGAACGCGCTGACCGAAAAGCGCCTCATGGCGGGAGTCCGCACGGATTCGGAGTTGAGCGCATCTACGCTCCATGAGCTCGTTGAGGAGTTCAAGCAGATCTTCTGCATGCATGTGGACCCTGAGGCTCACCCTGAGCTCATGCAAGAGGGCCGCGTCGTCTTCCCGCAGGATCCGAAGGTTCAGCTCAAGCTTGCCATCGAGGCTGTCTTCGGAAGCTGGATGAACGAGCGCGCCTCGATCTATCGTAAGCAGCATGGCATCTCCGATAGCCTTGGCACGGCCGTCAACGTGCAGGCCATGGCCTACGGCAACAAGGGCGAGAGCTCGGCTACGGGTGTCGCCTTCACGCGCAACCCCGCAACAGGCGAGCGTGAGCGCTATGGCGACTTCCTCGTGAACGCGCAGGGTGAGGACGTCGTCGCAGGCATTCGCAACACCGAGCCCATCCAAGATATGGCAACGTATCCAGCGCTCGCGCAGGCGGCCGATGACCTGGAGCGCATCTTTGTGATCCTCGAGAACCACTACCATGACATGTGCGACATTGAGTTCACCATTGAGCAAGGAAAACTCTGGATGCTGCAGACCCGCTCCGGCAAACGCACCGCCCGAGCGGCGCTCCGCATCGCTATCGAGATGGTTGAAGAGGGCCTCATCGACCGCGAAACGGCAGTAAAGCGCATCGATCCCAGCCAGCTCGACCAGCTCCTCCATCCGCAGCTCGATACCACGGCCTCGTTTGAGGTACTGGCGCGCGGATTGAACGCGAGCCCTGGTGCTGCGGTGGGCGAGATCGTGTTCAGCTCCGATGACGCCGTCAAGCGTTCGAACGAGGGCCATCCGGTCATTCTCGTCCGCTGGGAAACGAATCCAGATGATCTTAAGGGCATGGTAGCTGCGGAGGGCATCCTGACCAGTCATGGCGGAAAAACGAGCCACGCCGCCGTGATTGCACGCGGCATGGGCACGCCCTGCGTCTGCGGCGTCGAGGCCTTCCATATCGATGCAAAGGCCAAGGAGGTCCGCATCGACGGCTCGGACGTGGTGCTGCACGAGGGAGACCTCATCTCCATAGACGGCGGCGAGGGGATCGTGGTTCTCGGCGCCATGCCTCTCACACGCGCAGAGCTGACCGGCGACCTCGAGACTGTCCTCGGATGGGCTGACGAGATTCGCCTGCAAGAGGGTAGCTCGCATCCGTACCACGTACGGGTCAACGCGGATAATCCAGACGACGCCGCCCTCGCGCTTGAGTTCGGGGCTGAGGCGATCGGTCTTTGCCGCACGGAGCATATGTTCCTCGGTGAGCGCAAGAACATCATCCAAACGTATATCCTGAGCGAGGGGGCGCAAGAACGGAGCAGGGCCTTGGAAGAGCTGCTTCGGGTGCAAACGAGCGACTTTGTCGAGATGTTCCGCACCATGGATAGACGTGACGTCGTGGTGCGCCTCATCGACCCGCCGCTTCACGAGTTCCTGGACGATCCCCGAGAGCTTGCCGTAGCTCTCGCGCGCCGCGAAGCGGAAGGTGCCCCGCAAGACGAGCTCAGTTTGCTTCGAGCCCGGCTCCGCCGAATCGATGCCATGGCGGAATCCAATCCGATGCTGGGACTGCGCGGCGTACGCCTGTCCTTTGCGTTCCCCGACCTACCGCTCATGCAGGTCCGCGCCATCGCGACCGCGGCGGCGACGCTCATACGCGACGAGGGGCACAGCCCACGTCCCGAGATCATGGTTCCGCTCGTATCGGTTGCGTCAGAACACATCCAGATGCGGTCGATTGCCGAACGCGTCATCCATGAAGTGGAGTCTGCGTTTGGCGTTGCGCTGGACATACCCATCGGAACCATGCTTGAGCTCCCGCGCGCATGCCTTACCGCCGATGAAATCGCCCCGCATGCCGACTTCTTCTGCTTCGGCACGAACGACCTCACACAGACGACGTTCGGATTCTCGCGTGACGACGCGGAGGCGAAATTCATCCCCGCATACCTCCATCAAAAGCTCCTGACCGCTAACCCGTTTGAAACCATCGATAGCGCCGTTCTCGAGTTCGTGCGCATGGCGGTTTCGAAAGCGCGCGCAGCGCACCCTGGCATGACATTCGGTGTCTGTGGCGAACATGGAGGCGACCCTGCATCGATCTCACAGCTTTTCAATATCGCAGGCGTTGACTACGTAAGCTGCTCACCCTACCGTGTTCCGGTCGCACGGCTTGCCGCCGCCCATGCGAAGCTTGCGATCCGGTAGGCGAAAGGGGTGCGTAGACGTTTCTTGAAGGAAAAAAGGGGCTTGCGACCTGCTGCACATTGCGTATAATTAAGCCCGTTTGCCAACCTACGTGCCGGCGTACGCGTGCGGCACCTCTAGAAGAGTAAGGAATTGAAATGGACTACATTCGCGCAATCGAGCGCCAGCAGATCCGCGAGGACATCCCTCAGGTCCGCGTCGGCGACAACGTCAAGGTTCACTATCGCATCAAGGAAGGCGACCGTGAGCGCGTCCAGGTCTTCCAGGGTGACGTTATCCGCATGAGCGGTGGCTCCTCCCGTGAGACCTTCACCGTTCGCAAGATCTCCTTCGGCGTGGGCGTCGAGCGCACCTTCCCGCTTCACAGCCCCAAGATCGCCAAGCTCGAGGTCGTGCGTCACGGCCGCGTGCGTCGCGCTAAGCTTTACTATCTGCGCGACAAGGTGGGCAAGGCTGCTCGCATTCCCGAGAAGCGCTAATTCTCAACATAGATGCACCTCAAGGGCCGTCTCATTGCAGGCGGCCCTTTTCGTCTACGACCAGGGTTTCCCATCTGAGAGCCGTTGCGATAGCCATAAGCGCACGAATCCGCCCGTCAGACGGCGCAACGTATCCAGCAGCGGCGCGCAGTCGTTCCAAGGGAGTAAATGATGGCCAATCAAGTGAGCTCGCGATCCGCCTCCGAGGTCGCCGCAGTGCTGGGAAGCGCAGCGCTTGAGGAGCTTCCCGCCCTGATTGAACGGTATCGTGACGACCCGCGCAAGCAAGTCCAGTCTGCGCTCGCTCGCGCGGAGCGGCGCTTGGATCGCGAGCGCGCCGAGCGCGAGCGTGTCGACGCGATGTATGCAGAGATGGCAGAGCTCGGTGGCCCGGGCGTCGTCGTTGGCGTGGACGAGGTGGGGCGTGGATCGGTGGCAGGTCCGCTTACGGTCTGCGCCGTCTGCTTGCCGGAGCGCCCGCGCATCTGGGGGCTCAACGATTCGAAGAAGCTCACTCCAGCGCGAAGGGAGCGTTTGGTAGAAGAGATAGCACAGGTTGCAGTTGCTATAGGGTTTTGCCATATTCCGGCCGCGGAAATCGATCGCATCGGCATGGCGTCGGCGCTGCGCCGTGCCGTTGCAGGCGCCGTCGCCGATACCGGGCTTACGCCCGACTGCGTGCTGATGGATGGAAACCCACTGGGGGCGGTAGACCATGAACGCGATGTTGTTCATGGCGATGCTCGCGTTGCCTGCATCGCCGCTGCCTCGATTGTTGCCAAGGTGACGCGCGACGCGCATATGGTCGAGCTCGATGCCCTGTACCCCGAATATCACCTCGCCGAGTCGAAGGGCTATGCATCTCCTGAGCATATTGCCGCGATCAAGGCCCATGGTCTGACCGAAGAGCACCGCGTGAGCTTCTGTGGGAACTTCTTGGAAACTGAGAGCCTCTTCTAACCAGCGCTATAAACGGTTGCGCATGCTGCGTTGCCCATACGCTGCGTCGGAGAGGCGCCTGTTTAGATTCTGTTCAGCTTCTGTTCCGTGATGTGTCAGCTTCAAAGGAATTATTGACCTGTTCCATGGGAGACGATGCTTCTACCGCTAGGGGAAGGAGCAACCATGGGTGCAGTAGAGGGAACCCTCCGTTCGGCATACGATCTTACCGACATGGCCGAAGGTGAAAATGTTGACGATTTTACCGCCAAAGAACTTGGCAATCTAGGCGAGCTCATTGCCGCGAGCTACCTTGACCATCGCGGTTACGAGGTTCTTGAACAGGGGTATCGGTGTCCTGAGGGCGAAGCGGACCTCATAGCCTACGATCCCGACGAAGATGTCATCGTATTGGTCGAGGTTAAAACACGACGCGTGCACGAACTCTGCTCTGCGGAACCTGAGGCCGCCGTAGATCGAAGGAAGCGAGAGAGGTATCGACGCATCGCGTCCTGCTATCTCATGGATCGCTTTCCCGTTCTATCCTTGCGGTTTGATGTGATCGGCATATCGGTTACATCCGAGACGGAAGCCATCATCGAACATTACTTCGATGTGTTCGCATGGGAAGCAGACCGATGAGCGCCCCGGTGTATGCAGTGCATGCGGCGTGCATCCGAGGTGTCGAGGCGGTGCCCGTCACCGTCGAGGTCTCCATGGGCGGCGGCCTTCCGAGCATCTCGATTGTGGGCATGGCTGATTCAACAGTGCTCGAGGCGCGAAGCCGTATGCGGTGCGCATTGAGAAGCGTTGGATTCGAGGTCCCTAAAAAGAGCATCACGATCAACCTCGCTCCGAGCGACATGCGAAAGTCTGGAACGGGCCTCGACCTTCCCATCGCGGTCGCCGTGCTTGCCCTCTCTGGCCAAATACCTGTAAACGACCTCGACAGCTGTCTCTTCGTTGGGGAACTCGCACTTGATGGCTCGGTATGCCCCGTAAAGGGTGAGATTGCCTACCAGGTGCTTGCTCGCGACACGCACCTTACGCTCATCGAGGGCCCGTCCTCTCCCCATCAGGGGCTCTTTGAGGCGGCCCGGTTTGAGCTCGATAACATCGCGCGCCTTAGGATGGGCGTTCGCGACGCGATTCATCGCTGTGACCTGGAACTCGATCGGCCACCTTTGGAAATGAAGCTCGACTATGCCGATGTGGTAGGTCAAGAGGTTGCGAAAAGGGGGCTTGCTATCGCCGCCGCAGGCGACCTCGGCTTGCTCATGATCGGCGCACCGGGCTCAGGTAAAACCATGCTCGCACGACGCATGACAACGATTCTCCCTAAGCTCACGCAGGCTGATCAACAGGAGGCGCTCTGCATTCACTCGGTAGCAGGGGAGGACATCTCAGGCCTTTTGGCAGGCGACCGGCCTTTCCGTAGCCCGCATCACAGCATATCTGCCGCCGGGCTCGTTGGGGGAGGGCGACCCGTGCGCCCGGGCGAGATCAGCTTGGCACACGGTGGATGCCTCTTTCTCGATGAGCTTGCGGAATTCCCTTCCGGCGTCCTGCAGATGCTCCGTCAGCCACTCGAGGAAGGGATGGTTCGCATCGTTCGAGCCGACGGTATGTACATCTTTCCCAGCCGATTCCAACTGATAGCGGCAAGCAACCCATGCCCCTGTGGTTACCTTGGCGATCGCGAAGTGGCATGCACGTGCTCGGCCACCGCCATCGAACGCTACCGGTCTAAACTCGCTGGACCCCTTATCGACCGCATCGACATCGTGCTCGATGTTTGCAGGCCCGATCCATCGCTCATCATCGAGGGCGCCGAGGGCATGGATTCAGAAGGGCTTTCCGCTATGGTCGCGACCGGGAGAGCGTTCGCGCTGGAACGGAGAAACGATACCGAGCCTGCTTCCACATCGTCTCGAACATCGCTCGATAAGGCCATTGCTGCCTTCCATCTGGATCGTGATGCAGAGGATGCTCTCGTGGGGCTATCTCAATGCAACAAGCTTACCGGCCGCGGCATCAAGCGCCTTTGCCGGATAGCTCGAACGGTTGCGGATATGGATGAATCAGCATGCGTCCGGCGCCCCCACGTTCTGGAGGCATCTATGTTTCAAGGGAGGAGGAACGCATGATGGGGCCAACCGTGAAAGCTTCTCGCATTGCCATCGAGCGTGGTTCCGACGGCTATCCACCTGGAGTTCTCGACCTAGCCAACGCCCCAAAACGACTGTATATGCTTGGAAACCCTGAAGCCCTGCAGGGCCCAGCTATCGCAATCGTCGGTACGAGGAGGCCGACGCCATACGGCATCGCACTCACTGAGCTCGCCGCCGAGCTTGCGGTGGAAGCCGGCATCACGGTTGTATCCGGGGGCGCCATAGGATGCGACCAAGCTGCGGGTATGAAGGCGCTTGCCTGCGGGGGCGTCCATGTGGTCGTGCTGGGATGCGGAGCTGACGTTATCTATCCCTCTTCCAGCAGAAAGCTTATCGACAAAACCTTAGATGCTGGGGGCGCGGTTGTTTCGATTGCGCCATGGGGAACGAAGCCTCAGCGCTTCCTCTTTCCGCAGCGGAATCGTGTTATCGCAGCGCTTTCGGAAGCGGTGTTCATTGGAGAGGCCGGAATGCCTTCCGGTACCTTCAGCACCGCAGAGGCGGCTATGGAGCTTGGCAGGGAAGTGCTTGTTGCGCCCGGGTCGGTTTTCTCTCCCGAATCTCGCGGCGCGAATTATCTCATCAGCGTCGGCGCGTGCTGCATTACCGATGAAGAGTCGCTCGAAATCGCGCTGTCACGCATTTACGGTGTGCTCCGGCATCCGCATGGGCCTCTCCGCGAAGTGGAGTCTGCCGACCCGCGCGAACAACGCGTCCTGCGTGCTTTGGCCGCAAGCCCGATGCGCTCAGAGGATATAGCGCGGCTTGCTGGGCTCGATGCACGCGGGTGCCTTGAATTCCTCAGCGACCTCATGATATCGGGGCGCGTTGAGCAGCTCATTGATGGACGGTATGCGCTCACCAAGGAAGTTCTTCACGCAATGACGGCAATCGGTCAAAATGATGGGTCAAGCAACCAACGATAAGGAGCCATCTATGCCTTTTGATCCCGTCATCGTAGTAGGCGGAGGTCTCGCGGGATGCGAGTGCGCGCTGCAGCTTGCTAAGCGCGGCGTACCCGTGAAGCTCTTTGAGATGCGGCCCCACACGAATTCCCCCGCACATCGTACCGATGGCCTCGCTGAGCTCGTGTGCTCGAACTCGCTGAAGGCCACCCGAATCGACAGCGCCGCGGGGCTCTTGAAGGAAGAGCTTGCACGCATGGGCTCAGAGCTTCTGCAGTGCGCCAACGCAGCGTCCGTGCCAGCCGGTGGCGCGCTTGCGGTAGACCGCGAGACCTTTTCCACCCTGGTTGAGGAGAAAGTGGGAAACGAAGAGCTCATCGAGCTGGTGCGCGAGGAAGTGACAACGATACCCACGGGCAGGGTCATCATAGCAGCGGGCCCTCTCTGCTCACCCGCGCTGAGCGAGGCCGTGCTCGAGCTCGTCGGAGGGTCGTCGCTCTCGTTCTTCGATGCTGCGGCGCCCATCGTGGACGCCGAATCGCTCGATCGCTCCGTGCTGTTCCGGCAATCCCGCTATGGAGAAACTGAGGTTGGCGACTACCTGAATGCCCCCTTCACGAAGGATGAGTACGAGGCATTTATCGACGCCCTCGTTTCGGCAGACCGCGTGGTACTCAAGGATTTTGAACACGGTGGGCTGTTCCAAGCCTGCCAGCCTGCGGAGGAAGTTGCGCGAACCGGTCGAGACGCCCTTCGCTTCGGCGCGATGAAGCCTGTTGGCCTAACTGATCCGCGCACGGGACGCCGTCCTTGGGCCGCCCTTCAGCTTCGTGCGGAGAATCGCGAGGGCACCGCCTATAACCTCGTAGGCTTCCAGACGAACCTCACCTTCGGAGAGCAGAAGCGTGTGTTCCACATGGTTCCGGGCCTCCAAAACGCCGAGTTCTTCCGTTATGGCGTCATGCACCGCAACACGTTTGTCGATGCGCCCCATGTGCTCGACTCCACCTTCGCCGTTCCAGGGACACAGGTGCGTTTGGCTGGGCAGATAACCGGCACCGAAGGGTATACCGAAGCCATCGCCTCTGGTCTTTTGGCAGCCCTCAACACCTATGCCGATCTTATCGGCGCAGCTCCGGTAGCGCTGCCCAAAACGGGCGCCCTGGGCGCGCTCGTTGCCTATGCGACCGATTCCGCAACCGAGGACTACCAGCCCATGCATGTGAACTTCGGGCTTGTTCCGCCGCTTGAAGATGGAGTGCGGCGTGGCAAGCGGGATCGATATCGCGCCTATGCGGACAGAGCGCTCGCCGATTTCGATGCCTATCTTGCCACGAGAGACGAGCTGTTTCCCATGAAGGGCGCGTCTCGATGACAGCGCTCGCAACCGAGGCTACACACGACGGGGCCATGGAGCCTTCTCGCGACTTCCTCAACGCGGTCGATGCGTTCATCGCCTACATCGCGCGCGTTGAGGGCTTTTCGCCCGAAACGGTTCGCGCGTACGAGGGCCATCTTGAAGCTTACGGGCGATGGTGCGCGCGGGAGAGCGTCAACGCGCTCGAACCGGATATCCACGACCTTCGAGGATATCTTGCCTATCTCAACCGCGCCTCGTATGCGACGCGCACCATCGCGGCCCATCTATCTGCCGTTCGGTCGTTTTTTCGATGGGCCCATGCAGAGGGCATCGTAGATACCGACGCCGCCTCGCTTGTGCAGATGCCAAAGATGCCGCGTTCTCTCCCCAAAACGGTGTCCTCCGCCGAGATGCAGCGGCTTTTGGCCGCTCCCGACACGTCGACTCCCTCTGGCATGCGCGATGCCGCGATGCTCGAGCTGTTCTACGCAACGGGCGCGCGTATCTCAGAGCTGTCGCACATCGATATCGCGGACTTCGATTGGACGACCAGGACGGTCCGCCTCTTCGGAAAGGGCTCGAAGGAGCGCATCGTTCCCGTCTATCGCCGTGCCCTCGATGCGACCCGTACCTATATCGATGACGCTCGGCCCCTTCTGGTGCGAGCCTCAAGCGATTTGGCAGCGATGAGGCGCGTTGATGGGCCGCTCTTTCTATCCACGCGAGGAAACCGTATGGATGCAAACGCCCTGAGGTACCGGTTCCATAAGCTGTGCCGCGAGGCCGGCTTACCGGCCGATATTACGCCGCATGTGATGCGCCACACCTTCGCTACGGACCTTCTCTCTGGCGGAGCAGATCTGAGGAGCGTCCAGGAGCTTCTGGGCCATGCAAGCCTTTCTACCACGACGCTCTACACCCATCTCACACCCGATCGCCTGAAATCGGCCGTCATGCAAGCCCACCCGCGCGCCGATGTATAGCCGATCGCTGCGTCAGGTGGATAGACCGTCTCAAGATTCGGTGCACGTCGACTCCCGTCGCGCAAAACCGCTCGCCTGCGTTTTCACATACGGGCAGATGGAATCAGGTGGAGTTTCGATTTGTGGTTGGAAACGCAGCGCGCACCTGCTATCATGCTGAACGTTGCCGATTCGGCAGCAGTACCATCACACACGCGCGGCTACTTTCCCGCCGTGGTGCCCGGGTGCCGGTAGCACAAACCCGGGTGGCAGGGGAGGGCTGACCCCGCGCGGAGGCAAACCACAGGAGGTTATCATGGCTACCAAGATTACGATCCGCACCCTGCTCGAGGCTGGCTGCCACTTTGGTCACCAGACCCATCGTTGGAACCCGAAGATGAAGCCGTACATCTTCGGCGAGCGCAACGGTATGTACATCCTCGACCTCAAGCAGACCATCATCAACGCCGACCAGGCCTACACCTTCCTGCGCAACACCGCGAAGTCTGGCAAGATCCTCTTCGTGGGCACCAAGAAGCAGGCTCAGGAGGCCGTGAAGAACGCTGCCGAGCGTTGCGGCATGCCCTACATCAACCAGCGTTGGCTCGGCGGCATGCTCACCAACTTCGTGACCATCCGCTCCCGCATCAACCGCATGGAGGAGCTCGAGGGCATGGTTGCCGACGGCAGCATGGCTCTTCGTGGCAAGAAGGAGCAGTCGGTGCTCGGCAAGGAGCTCGCTAAGCTCCAGGCCAACCTCGGTGGCGCCCGCGACCTCAAGGGTCTGCCCGCTGCGCTCTTCGTCATCGACACCAAGCGCGAGGAGAACGCCATCAAGGAGGCTCGCCGCCTCAACATCCCGGTCATCGCTCTGCTCGACACCAACTCCGACCCCGACGAGGTTACCGAGCTGGGCATCGGCATCCCCTGCAACGATGATGCCATTTCTTCCGTCACCCTCATGTGCGAGCTCATGGCCGACGCCTGCATCGCCGGCAGCAACAAGCCCGAGGTGACCGAGGCCGAGATGGCTGCTTCCGAGCTTCCCGCCGAGGAGGCCCCCGTTGCCGAGGCCGAGACCGTCGAGGCCGCTCCTGCCGAGTAGGCACCCCCGGAATCGATCGGGGGCGTACGTCATACAGGCGCCCCCGATGTTTGCAATCCTTAGTAAACAAGGGCATTTCTAGAGAAAGGGGCCATGATGGCCAACATCACCGCCGCCCAGGTCAAGCAGCTCCGCGAGATGACCGATTCCCCCATGATGGAGTGCAAGAAGGCGCTCGTCGAGGCTGACGGCGACATGGATGCCGCTGTCGACATCCTCCGTAAGAACGGCCTTGCCGCTGCCGCCAAGAAGGCCGGCCGCGAGACCAACGAGGGTGCCGTGGGCGCGTTCGTTTCCGACGATGCTACCGCCGGCGCTCTCTGCGAGGTTGCCTGCGAGACCGACTTCGTGGGCTCCAACCCCAAGTTCACCGGTTTTGCCGCCGCCGTTGCCCAGGTCGTCTCCGAGACGAACCCCGCTGATGTCGACGCGCTCCTCAAGGAGTCCCTGGAGGGTGAGACCGTTGAGTCTGCACTCACCGAGCTCATCCACACCATGGGCGAGAACATGAAGATCACCCGCTTCGCTGCCCGTAAGGCCGCAAACGGTGCCGTTTCCAGCTACGTGCACATGGGCGGCAAGATCGGCGTTCTCGTGGAGTTCGCCTTCAACAACGCCGAGACCGCGCAGAACGAGGCCTTCAAGACCTTCGCTCACGACGTGTGCCTCCAGGTTGCCGCTGTCGCTCCGATCTGCGCCGTTCGCGAGGACGTTCCTGCCGAGACCATCGAGCACGAGATGAGCATCTACAAGGCCCAGGCCGCTGAGTCCGGCAAGCCCGAGGCCATCCAGGAGAAGATCGCCACCGGCCGCCTTGAGAAGTTCTACAAGGAGCAGGTGCTCACCGAGCAGGCTTTCGTCAAGGATGCCGACATGACGATCGCTCAGTATGCCGCCAAGGTTTCCAAGGAGACCGGCGACGAGATCCGCATCGTCGGCTTCGACCGCATCTCCCGCGCCGACGCGTAAGCACAGACGCCTGTTTTGCTTTCTATCGAGCCCGGTCTCTTAGCGAGCCGGGCTCGATTTTTGTAATTCGGATCAGTGAAGGTTGCGAGAACCATCCAGAATGACCACTCGAGGCATTTCCCCATCTGTTGCATTCTGGAAGCATGCTCTCCTTGCACATTACCGTAGCCCACTTTGTTAGAATGTCGTAAGGTACGACTCAAAGGAGGATCCTCTTGTCCGGCTATCGTTACAAGCGCGTACTGCTTAAATTATCCGGCGAAGCACTCATGGGTGAGGGCGTTTACGGCATCGACCCTGCGGTGACCGACCGCCTGGCGCACCAGGTTGCCGATCTTCGCAACGACGGCATTGAAGTTGGCGTCGTTGTGGGCGGCGGCAATATCTTCCGTGGCATGGCCGGTGCAGCCAAGGGCATGGACCGTGCGCAGGCCGATTATATGGGTATGCTCGCCACCGTCATGAACGCACTTGCTCTGCAGGACGCCTTCGAGCGCGCCGGGTGCGAGTGCCGTGTGATGAGCGCCATCCAGATGAACGAGGTTTGCGAACCGTATATCCGCCGCCGCGCTATGCATCACCTTGAGAAGGGCGATGTGGTCATCTTCGCCGCGGGATCGGGTAACCCGTACTTCACTACCGACACCGCCGCCGCATTGCGCGCCTGCGAGATCGATGCCGACTGCCTTATCAAGGCAACGAAGGTCAACGGCATTTACGATAAGGATCCCGTCAAGAACGACGATGCCGTCCGCTTCGATACCATTTCATACCACGAGGTGCTTGTCCGCGGCTTGCAGGTTATGGACACCACGGCCACCGCACTTTGCCAGGATAACAACATGCCCATCATCGTCCTCAACATCGAGGGCGAAGACACCATCAAGCGCGCACTTGCGGGCGAGCCCATCGGCACCGTCGTCGTTGAGGAGGACTAACAATGGCACAGATCACCGACCGCATGGACAAGAGCCTCGAGAGCCTGTCCCATGAGTTCGCCAAGGTCCGCACGGGCCGTGCGAACGCGAACATCCTTTCCGATATCACCATTGATTATTACGGCGTGGCCACGCCCATCACGCAGGTCGCCGCGGTCAAGGTCCCCGAAGCGCATATGCTCATGGTCGAGCCTTGGGACAAGTCGGTCTTGAACGCCATCGTTCACGCCATCAATGCCTCCGACCTTGGCATCACGCCC
>NZ_CEWCAA010000027.1:0-28981 GCF_982429025.1 Enorma sp. | reverse complement strand
GCCCAGGCTGCTGCAGCGAGGAACCAGCAGGTTCCTTCGCTGCAGCAGCCTGGGCATAGGAGGCAACAGCCCGAAAGCGGCCAGCGTCCCGGCTACAGGCAGCAGCCCGGGTACAGGCGGCAGCCCGGACGCAGGACGGCGGCCGCACGGAGGAGAAGCGCGCGCGGCATTGCACCCATCATCGCAGGAGCCTGCGTTCTCGCCGTGCTCGCCTTTGCCCTGTGGAACATAGGTGCGGTGGTCGCCGGCATCTTCTCGAGCGATGCCTCTCAAGCACAAGGCGGCACCGAACCGTCTACCATACAAGAAGCCGTTGCTGATCCCGGCGACATCGTAATCGGGCTCAATGGCGACGAAGACACCTATGTGCTCACCGGCGAGGAGTATCTTGAGGCCGGTGCCCACGCAGCAGAGCCCACAGACGGCATTCTGAATGACAAGATCGAGATCTCGGGCGATGTCGACACGTCCCAAGCGGGAGACTACACCGTCACCTATCGCGTCAAAGATTCCTCCGGCCACGTCGCCGAAGCAACGCGCACGGTACATGTGGTAGACGACATGGAGACCCAGCAGGACGGCATCCCCATCGTCATGTACCACTATGTCTACAGCGCAGACAACCCTCCCGAAGACCTCAACGCCAACTATATTCTCGACACCGACCTCGATGCGCAGCTCGCCTACCTCTCCGAAAACGATTATTACTTCCCCTCCTACCCGGAGCTCAAGGCGTTCATCGAGGGCAGCCACAGCTTGCCGGCCAAAAGCATCGTCCTCACCTTCGACGATGGGCAAAACGGCGTTTTCACGCTCGGAGGCCCGCTCTTCGAGAAGTACCACATTCCGGTGACATCGTTCATCATCTGCAACAACAGCGACGCGGGTGACGTCGTGGTAACGTACCAGAACCCCTACATCTCGTTCCAGTCGCACTCCTTCGGGCTGCACCAGCCTGGCGGCACCGTGGGGCACGGCGGTCTCATCAGCGCGCTTAACGAAGACGAGATCGTCGAGGATCTGGAGCACGCACAGCAGATTCTCGGCACCACCGAGGCGTTCGCGTACCCCTTCGGCGATGTGACCGACGATGGCCGCGCCGCGGTCGAAGAAGCCGGTATCCTCTGCGCTTTCACCACTAAAAACAGCTGGGCCCACATTGGCGACGACGTTCGCGCGCTGCCGCGCGTACGCATGAACGGCGGAACCTCGCTCGACGGGTTTGTGTCACAAATCAGCTAGCGCGCACGGCGTACCCGATTTCGTTCGCGTGCCGCACGTGCTATGCTCATGGATTACAACGCGGGCGCAGCCGCCCGGCACGGTTCCATCGAGATCATGCATGAGGAGCATTCATGACGTATCAGGCGCCGCGAGGCGGGGTTCCGGTGTACGAGCTTAACACCCGCATCCGCTATAGCGAGGTCGATCACCGCGGCATGCTCACGATCCCCGCGCTCATCAACTGCTTTCAGGATTGCAGCACCTTCCAGTCGGCCGAAATCGGCATGAACATCGGGAAACTCCACGAAGAGCGTCAGGGCTGGGTGCTCACGCACTGGCAAATCGTTATCGACCGCTACCCCGGCCTCTGCGAGCACGTCGTTGTCGGCACCTTCCCGAGCTCCTTCAAGGGTGTTGCGGCCACACGATTCTTCTATATGCGCGACGCGCAGGGCGAGCTCATCGCGCGCGCCCGTTCGACCTGGGCGTTCATGGATTTTAGGAAAGGCCGCCTTATGCGCCCCGATCCGGAGCTCGTCAAGGCATACGGAACGGCGGAACCGCTCGAGATGCCCGACGAGGAGCGCCGCGTGCGGGTGCCCGCCGCGTCCACTCCCTGCGAGCCGCTCACGGTGCGCCTGCACCAGATCGACACCAACGAACACGTCAACAACGGGCAGTACGTGCAGATGGCACTCGAAGTGCTCCCTCGCGAGCTCGACCCCGCGAGCATTCGCGTAGACTACCGGCGCGCCGCTGTCCTCGATGACACAATCTACCCGATGGTCGGGCAGGAAGACGGACGATTCGTCGTTGCACTCAACGGCAGTGACGGCGAGCCGTATGCCGTGGTAGAGTTCACATCAGCGGCATAACGGCTGCACCGCTGCCCCAGATCGCGGGCGCAGCCCGCTTACGAGGAGGCATGCATGGTTAAGACGTTGGTTCTTGTGAGACATGGTCAGGCCGAGCCGTCCTCGGCAGCAGTGCCGGATATTGAGCGGTCGCTGACCGACGCCGGGCGCGCCGCACTTGCCGGTCCGCAGGGATTCCCGCGTACTTTCGCATTGCTGAGCAGCGATGAACGTCGCGAAGCTGCGCTTTGGGCAAGCGAGGCGCTACGCGCCCAGCAGACGGCCCAAGAGGTTGCGGCAGTATTGGGAGAACGCACCATCACCTCATATAGCTACCTTTTCGACCAGGATGAGCAGCGATTCATCGAGCATGTGCGTCAAACCGATGCCGATTGCCTGATCGTGGTGGGGCACATCCCCTTCGTCGACCGCGTAACGGAATACCTTACCGGCTCGCGTCTCTCGTTCCGACCCGGCGCCGCGGCGGCGCTGCGCCTAGACCATTCGCTTGACCCATGCCAATCTGAGGTCATCTGGTTCGTGCAGGGACCAGTAGCGTAAGCACTGCGCCTCGATCTCGTCGCGCCCACGACGCCGTCGCTTTTTTCGCAGCCATTTCGTCTTGCCACGAGCGTACTTTCTGCTAGCGCGCCTCACCGATGTCGGGGAACATCAAAACTTTCCTCAAAGGATCGGATTTTGGACCGCCATGCTCCTATCCCCCAACTCTTCGCTGACGTTTTCGCAGGTATATGACTTGCGCATTCTTGGTCTACTCGCCTTGCTTCATATAATTCGATCCTTTGACGCAAGTTTTGTTTGCATGCGCTCGAACCGCCGGGGTTCTGCCTGCACGCGCCCTATCGCCCGGGGTTCTGCCTGCACGCGCCCCAGCGCGCGGAGCACTGTCTGCAGCGCAAAGAGGTTTTGTCCGTGGCGCTAAAAGGATCTGCCTGCAGCGCAAAAAGGCTCCGCTTGCAGAGCAAAAAGAAATCGCGATTCTTACCATAATTTTCTTGACATATGAGCATGCGTTCATATAATCATAGCTAGCTAATATCTGAATGAATGTTCATATGAGAAGAGATGAGACTATGACAGAAGAACTCCAGGAGCAAGGCGCAGCCAACGAGACTCCGGAAGAAATGCCCGATGAAGAGCTCCTCTATGACCTCGCCGACCTTTTCAAAATCTTCAGCGACACGACGCGCATCAAGATTCTCTACGCCCTCATGGGCCGCGAGCTCAGCGTCTCCGACATCGCGGAGGCCACCGAGACCTCGCAAAGCGCCGTATCGCACCAGCTGCGCATCCTCAAGCAGTCGCGCCTCGTGAAGTTCAGGCGCGACGGGCGCAACATCAACTACTCCCTCGCCGACGACCACGTCTACACCATGCTCAACCAGGGCATGAGCCACATCTGCGAGTAAGTTTCAACAGCTGGGAACCGCGCCGGGGCGCCCGGCCGAAAGAAAGGGACAACCATGCGTAAATCATTCAAGCTCGACGAGATCGACTGCGCGAATTGCGCGCGGAAACTCGAAGATGCCATCAACGGGCTCGAAGGCGTGGAGAGCGCGAGCGTCAACTTCATGACCCAGAAGCTCACGCTTTCCGCGCCAGACAACATCTTCGACAACGTGCTCGACCGCGTGGTTAAGCTCACCGCAGACCTTGAACCGGATTGCGAGATCCTGCGCTAGCAGCATCCCTGCGGCCTCACGTTTCAGGGCCCGTGTCCAGGAAGGAGCAACGTACTGTGAACAAGAAGCAACGGAGGTGGCGCAACCGCATCCTCGTCGCCATCGCGCTCTTCTTCGCCATAATGCTCGCCGAGAAGCTCGGCCTATGGAACGCGCTCTTCGGCAGCTACGCCACCTACGGGGAATTTGCGCTCTACCTCATCCCCTACCTTATCGCCGGCCATGACGTGCTGCGCAAGGCATGGCGCAACATTCGGCGCGGCGAAGCCTTCGACGAGGCGTTCCTCATGACCGTCGCCACCATCGGCGCTTTTGCCACTATCTGCTTCCCCGAGACCGAGCCGCAGCTTGCCGAGGGCTGCGCCGTCATGCTGTTCTACCAAGTAGGAGAACTGTTCCAAAGCTATGCGGTGGGCAAGAGCCGCAAGTCCATCGCCAGCATGATGGACATCGCCCCCGACTACGCCAACATCGAGCGCGACGGCGAGCTCGTCGAGGTCGATCCGAACGATGTCCCCGTCGGCGGCATCATCGTGGTCAAGCCGGGCGAGCGCGTGCCGCTTGACGGCGTCGTGGCAGAGGGCGCAAGCCAGCTCGACACCGCCGCCCTCACCGGCGAAAGCGTCCCTCGGCATGTCGAAGTGGGCGACAACGTGATATCCGGGTGCATCAACATGACGGGACCGCTGCGCGTCCGCACCACAAAGCCGTTCGGCGAATCCACTGTGCATCGCATCCTCGAACTTGTGGAGAACGCGAGCGAGAAGAAGGCGAAGACCGAGAACTTCATCACCCGGTTCGCCCGCGTATACACCCCTATCGTCGTTTTCGCGGCGCTCGCCCTCGCCATCATCCCGCCGCTGCTTGGCATGGGGCACTGGAGCGACTGGCTGCTTCGCGGCCTCACCTTCCTCGTCGTGTCCTGCCCCTGCGCACTCGTCATCTCGGTGCCGCTCAGCTTCTTCGGCGGAATCGGCGGGGCCTCGAGACTCGGCATCCTTGTGAAGGGATCCAACTATCTCGAGCTGCTTTCGAACGTTGACACCGTGGTCTTCGATAAGACCGGCACGCTCACCTCCGGCACATTCAAGGTCGTTGCCGTTTGCCCGGAAGAAGGCATAGACGAGGCAAGCCTTCTGGATGCCGCCGCTCACGCGGAAGCGTTCAGCGACCACCCCATCGCCGTTTCCATCAAGGAAGCGCTCGCCACCGGCATCGACCAAGACCGCGTGCGCGACGTGCGCGAAGAGTCCGGCCACGGCGTCTTTGCCATGGTCGACGGGAAAGGCGTGCTCGTTGGCAACGATAAGCTCATGTCCGAACACGGAATCGCCTGGCAGGAAAGCAGGCAGATCGGGACGATTCTGTACGTCGCCATCGACGGCCGCTATGTTGGCAACATCGTGATCGCCGACACGGTAAAAGACGATGCCGAACAGACCATCCGCGACCTCCATGCCGCTGGCGTGAAATCGTGCGTCATGCTTACCGGCGACCGACGCGATGTTGCCGAGGAGGTTGGAGCCGAACTCGGACTCGACGAGGTGCACGCACAGCTGCTGCCGCAGGACAAGGTGGACGAGGTCGAGCGCTTGCTCTCGCTCGAGCGCGACGGCGCAAAGCTCGCGTTCGTGGGCGACGGCATCAACGATGCCCCCGTGCTCATGCGCGCAGACGTGGGCATCGCGATGGGCGCTATGGGGTCGGACGCGGCCATCGAAGCGGCCGATGTCGTGCTCATGGACGACAAGCCCTCGAACATTGCCCGCGCCATGAACGTCGCCCGCCGAACGATGCGCATCGTCTGGCAGAACATCATCTTTGCGCTCGGCATCAAGATTGCCATTCTCGTGCTTGCGGCGCTCGGCATCGCCAACATGTGGCTTGCCGTATTCGGCGATGTGGGCGTGGCGATCATCGCCATCCTGAACGCCATGCGCGCCATGCGGGTATAATCGTGCGCGCCGCGCGGATGCCGCCCGCGCGGCGTTGTACGAGGAGGGGAAACCTTGGCAAAACGCATCGCGTTATTCGATAACATCAAGGGCGTGCTCATCATCCTTGTGGTCGCAGGCCACTTCATGCATCCCGTTCACAACGATAACCTTGCACTCAGCGCGGCATTCGACGTGATATACCTCTTCCATATGCCGCTCTTCGTGTTCGTGTCGGGCCTTTTCGCCAAGGGAGCCTATCGCGAGGGGTACCTCAATGTGAACCGCATGATCTCCTTCCTTGTGCTCGGCCTTGCATACCAGGCGGCATACCTCGCCATCAGCGGCATGCTCACGCCGCAACGCATGCTGCTCTTCACCTCCGCACCGTGGTACCTCATCGGCATGGCGTGGTGGTACGCGGCGACACCCATGCTCTCCCGCCTGCCAGCGCCCGCCGGGCTTGCGGTGAGCCTCTGTGCATCGCTCGCCTCGGGCTGCATCGATCTTTCGAACGGCTTCCTCGCCATCAGCCGCTCGCTCGCCTTCCTCCCCTTCTTCAGCCTTGGATACTACTGCACAACCGAGCAGCTCGAGCACCTCTCATATCGCCGAGAGCTCTGGGCAGCAGTCGTGGCGGCAGCCTGCGTCGCGCTGCTGCGCATCGCAGACGCTCACGCCTACGACTGGTTCTTCCAGATGGTCTATGGAGACAACCCGTATCGAAGCGGCATCGTTTCCGGCATGGCGGCGCGGCTCACGGCAACCGCCATTGCCGTGCTGTTCTCGCTTGCCACCCTTAAGCTCGTACCGAAGGCCTCGAGCAAGCTCACCGTTCTGGGCACCCGCACGCTGCAGGTCTATGTGCTCCATCGCCTCATCCGCGCCTGGCTTACCTTCCAAACGCCCTTTTACCACCTGCCCATTCTGCTCGACCCGCTCATCGGATCAGCCATCATCCTCGCTCTGAGCGGAGGCATCACGATCCTCTGCTCGATCCCGGCGCTCACCCCGCCATTCGATGCGCTCATGCGCATGCGCTGGATCCCCAAGCGCTCGGCAGAAGGCCACACCGCCTGATCAGGCACCGTGCGAAACGCCGTCGTACGAGGCTGCTCGGTCTATGCTTCAGCGCACCTGGCTTCCGGAGGTACCGTGTAATATCCGCCCCATTGCCATGCATGGGCTACACTTTTCCAGGCAATTGGGAAGCCCGATCGGGGCTGCCCCTATGAAGGGATATCAATGGAAGAGCTGTTCTTCAATTTCATCGACCAGTTCGGTTACTTCGCCGTGGGCGCACTTATCTTTATTGAGAATATTTTCCCGCCCATTCCGAGCGAGCTCATCTTGCCGCTCGGAGGCTTCTTCACCACTACGACCGACATGGTTCTGCCCGGCGTCATCATCGCTGCGACCGCCGGGTCGGTGCTCGGCGCTTACATTCTCTACGGCATCGGCTATGTGCTGAACCGCGATCGCCTCATGCGGTTTTTCGAGACGAAGCCCATGCGTCTTTTGGGCTTCAAGGGCGACGATATTGCCAAGGCCATTGACTGGTTCGACCGACGCGGCCAGATCTCGGTGCTCATCTGCCGCTTCGTGCCCATCGTTCGCAGCCTTATCTCCATTCCCGCAGGCGTGGCGCGCATGAATATGGTCAAGTTCGCCTTGTACACGCTATTCGGATCGGCCGTTTGGAACACGGTGCTCTGCTCGCTCGGCGCGGCGGCGGGAAGCGCCTGGGAAACCGTGACCGCTCAGGCCGAGTGGGTATCCGACGTTGTGAAATACATCATTATCGCCATCGTGATCGTCGTTGCGATTTGGTGGATCGTAAAGCGCATCATTCCAAATCTAAAGAAGGACTAGCGGCTCGAGCACTTATAGGGTGCGGGGGCATTACTATTGTCCGGGCTTGATAGTCTAGCCCTAGCGCCCGGTTTTTAGCAATCCGACTCGACGCAGCCTTACGGCCCCGCAGCATGAGCGCGCCCCGTCGATCCCCATACGCACCCGCTAGCATATGAGACACGTCACAGAAGGCCTAAACGGCGGCAGGCATGATAGATGCCATCGTCGTCAACATCATTGGTTACGAACGTTGCCCGCTCCTTCACGGAATCCCAAGCGTTGCCCATAGCCACGCTCATCCCCACCACCTCGAACATGGAGAGGTCGTTCTCCCCATCTCCAAAGGCGACCGCTTCCTCGGGCTCAAGGCCAAATCGTTCCAGCGTGGCGGCAACGCCATACGCCTTACCGCCCTCTCGCGGCACCACGTCGCAAAACAGCTCGGTCCAACGTGTCGCCTTCACGTTGTGGGTGTAATCGAGAAACACGTGCTCCTCGCCCGGGTCGACGAAAACGCAGAACTGGTAGATCGGTGCCGAGAGCGCTTTCTCGTAGCTTTCCTCGTGGTACTGAATGCCCACCTTATCGCCAACCGTGCGCACACGATCGCTCAGGCGGCTCACGAAACTTGCCTCGGGTTGCTGCACCAAGATATCGTAGCGATGCTCCCGGTACGCATGCTCCACAATGGTTCGGGCATCCTCGGCGTCAACCGGCACATCGCGATACGCACCCGTCTCATCGAGGCAGAGCTGGCCGTTGAGCGTGATGTAGGCATCGAACCCGTTCTTTAACTCGTCAACGAGCTCGAGCATCGAGCGGCCTGTCGAGATGACCGTCTTGATGCCGCGCTCGCGCAGGGCGCGAAGCGCGTGCTTCGTAGACTCTGGCATGGCATGCGTCTTGAAGCTCAGCAGCGTACCATCGATATCGAAAAAGGCGGCTTTAATCATGCCTGCTCCCCCGTGCGTCCGACTGCGCAAACGCACCTATTGTATCCAAACGGCGCCGAGCGGGCGCGCGGCACCCCACTCTCGACCCTACGACCTCCACGCCAGTCTGCTAGGATAGGCAGTCGGATACACCACACGCGATCAGCCCAGCGCGCCATTGAATCGGTGATTGTCTGGGCCTCCTCTCCAGCGCTTTCGAAAGGCATGACATGGCAATCCTTCTGGGCTGCGACAGCATATCTTTGGACTTTCCCACAAAACGCGTCTTTACAAACGTCACCCTCGGTGTTAACGAGGGCGATCGCGTCGGCATCGTTGGCCGCAACGGCGATGGCAAGTCGACACTCATCAATTTGCTTGCCGGAATACTTGAACCCGACGATGGGCGTGTAACCCACCGGCGGAACCTTTCCGTAGGGCTTCTTGGCCAGCGCGACAGCCTCGATGACTCCGATACCGTGCGCCACGCGGTGGTGGGGAGCGCACCCGAGTACGAGTGGGCCTCTTCGCCGCGCGTGCGAGAAATCCTTTCCGGGCTTATTCCCGACGTCCCGTGGGAGGGTGCGGTCGGCACGCTCTCGGGCGGCCAGCGCCGGCGCGTCGATCTTGCGCGCCTGCTCATCGGCACCTACGACGTCCTCATGCTCGATGAGCCCACCAACCATCTCGATATGCGCACCATCAACTGGCTCGCCCACCATCTGAAAACCCGCTGGCAGGCGGGTGCGGGCGCGCTGCTCATGGTCACGCACGACCGATGGTTCCTCGATGAGGTCTGCACCTCGATGTGGGAAGTCCACGATGGATCGGTCGACCCGTTCGAGGGAGGCTACTCCGCCTATATCCTTCAGCGCGTTGAACGGGACCGTCGAGCCCAGGTAGAGGAAGAACGCCGGCGCAACATGGCCCGCAAGGAGCTCGCGTGGCTGAGCCGCGGAGCGCAAGCGCGAAGCACCAAACCGAAATTCCGCGTCGAGGCAGCGCGCGAGCTCATTGCCGATGTGCCGCCCTTGCGAAACGAACTTGAGCTCAAGCGCCTCGCTGTGGCGCGGCTCGGCAAGCAGGTTATCGATGTGCTCGATGTGACTGCGGGCTATCCCGACCCCCTGAAGGAGCGAAATGGCAGCGAGCACCGTCAAGAGGTGCCGAACGAGCGGGCAGGCAAACCCGTGCTCGAGAATGTTACCTGGCTTATTGGAGCGGGCGACCGCTTTGGCCTGCTCGGCGAAAACGGAGCCGGGAAATCGACACTGATCGACATCATTCAGGGCAAGCTCAAGCCGTTGTCTGGACGGGTGAAGATCGGGCAGACCGTGCGCTTCGGCGTGCTCTCACAACAGCTCGACGAGCTTCAGCCCCTCCTCAACGACACCATTCGCGAAGTGCTGAGCCGCTATAAGCGCAGCTATATCATCGACGGCAAAGAGACGAGCCCTGAAAAGCTCTTGGAACGGCTCGGGGTCACCCAGGAGCAACTCTGGAGCCGCATCGGCGACCTGTCCGGTGGGCAGCGGCGCAGGCTACAGCTCATGCTCACGCTCCTCAAAGAGCCCAACGTGCTCATCCTCGACGAGCCCGGCAACGACCTCGATACCGACATGCTCGCCATCGTAGAGGATCTGCTCGACGGCTGGCCCGGCACCCTCATTCTCGTCACACATGACCGCTACCTCATGGAGCGCGTAACGGACCAGCAGTTCGCCCTCATCGACGGGCACCTACGGCATGTCCCGGGCGGCGTGGACGAGTACCTGCGCCTCGCAAGCAGCGCGGGATTGAGCGGTGGCCAAGGGGGATCGCCTACGTTTGCCCGCACTGGCGCCGGCAAGTCCGACGCGAAACCTGACGGAACTGCCTCGACCGGCCTCTCCAACGCCGAGCGCCAGCGCCTGCGCAAGGAAGCCGCTTCGCTCGAGCGCCGCATGGACACCCAGCGCAAGCGCATCGACGAGCTCGAAGCCCAGATGGCCGCCGTCGACCCGACCGACTACCTCGCGCTCGAAACACAGCAGCGCAAAATCGATGAAGCCCGCGCCGCTATTGATGACCTCGAGACCGCATGGCTCGAGGTGTCTGAACAGCTCGAAAGCTAAGCGCGCGTTTCGCGGGGTCGCACCTAGGCCCCGCGAAACGACGCGAACCCAAAGCGATCCAGGCCGGCTACGAGCGCTTCCGCGGGCGCGGCTTGCGCGTGCGACGCGCCACCGCACGCTCGTCGCCCTTACGCGATGCTTGCCGGCGCTGGCTGAGAAGCCAACCGAACACCATGGCGGCAGCAATGACCGCTATATAGATAATCTGCTCCATCATGCCGCCCTTATGCTAAAGCTCTAAGCCCATAAGCCGTACGAGCGCCAGAATATAGATCTTAAGCGCCTCTTTGAGCGCCTCCTCACTTGCAGCCTCATTCGGTCCATGCATCGATCCGGCCCAGGCTGGCAGCTCCAGCTCTTCGTCCTCTGGGCCGAAGGAGACGGCTCGGGCGAAATTGCGGGCATAGGTGCCGCCGCCCATCGAGAAGGGCTCGGCCTCCCTTCCCGTTACCTCGCGATACACATCGAGCAGCGCCTGAACCGCAGGGTGCCCGGCATCGACGGAGAAGGGATCCTTAGAACGCCCAAGCACGAACGATGCGCCGAAACGCGATGCGAGCTGGGTTAGCGTCGCCTCCATGGCACCGGTCGTCGTCGCATCCGGAAAACGAATATCGATCGTCTGCTCGATGCGGCCATCCGGCCGGACCGCAATCGTCCCAGCGTTCAAGGTGAGTGCACCGAACGCAGTGCTTGAACAGGCAATTCCCACCGCCTCGCCGGTCGTATCGGCGTGCACCAGCTCGAGCAGCGCAAGGTAGTCGCGCTCTGCAGGGGCGAGCAGCTCGCGAATCTCCCCAAGATAGGAGACGATCAAGCCGATGGCGTTGAGCGTTCCCTCAGGGAGCGAGGCGTGTCCTCCGATACCCCGGGCGAGGATGCGGGCCTCGCCGGGCGCCGTCGATTCGATGGTCAGACGGTCCGCATTCATGCGGGGCGCGGGCAATGCGGAGGCATCGATGCCCACGACAAGCACGGACTCACTGGGGACAGCGTTGGTTGCCTCGGCACCGCTCCACGAGCGGATGACGCCATCCGCAATCGGTCCGCTCACAAAGGAACCGCCGAAGCAGCCCTTCTCGGCATTGCAGACCGGGAATGAGGCATCGGGCGTGAAAAGGAAGGCAGGGCTCTCGTGTCCCGCAAGGTAGTGCTTCACATCCGACATGCCCGCCTCCTCGTCGCATCCTAGAAGCGCACGGAAGCTGTAGCGAGGGGTGATGCCCTCATGCAGGAAGAACGCGCCCGCATAGAGCGATAGCACCGCCGGCCCCTTGTCGTCGATCACCCCGCGGCCAAGCAACCAGCCCTCGCGGCGCTCCATGGCGAAGGGATCGGTCGACCAGCCAGGACCAGCAGGGACGACATCAACGTGCGCGATGGTGGCGACCTGCTCGGGGCACTCCCCCGCGATATCGCCCCATCCCAGATAGCCCTCGTCGTCGGCGGTGTCGTACCCCAACTTTCGCGCGATACCCAGAGCGCAATCAAGCGCACGGCGAACGTCGGGACCGAAAGGCGCCGCGGGCTCCGCCAGCGAAGTATCCGCAACCGACGGGCAGCCCACCAATTCGGCGATGTCGGCAAGCACCTGGTCCCAGACCGTATCGATATAGACGTCTACTCGTTCTTCAAGCGTCTTGTCCACTGTTTACTCCTCTCTGCCGGCACAACCGGCACCTTGAGCTTATGCAGGAATCAGGCGAATCGCTCCATGAAACCACCGTCCACGCCCAGAAGCCAACCGAGCTCGGTAGCGTCGCGACAAAGACCATCGGCTCCAGACCCAGCAAGTTCAGCGCGGGCAGGTTCGTCGCGCCAAACGCCGATGCATGGAAGCCCCACTTCGTGAGCGCCCAATACGTCATGGTGCCTATCACCCACCATCACGGCGTCTGAAGGGCCCATACCCAGCCCGTCGAGACAGGCCCTGATGCAATCCGCTTTTGTAGCGCGGCCCGGCTCAAGGCGACCGGCAATGATGTCGAACGGCGGAAGATCGAGCGCGGCGATCATCTGGCGGGCGGTCTCATCGAGGCGCGACGTCGCAACCGCAATCTTGGTGCCGCGATCTGATAGGGCGCGAAGCAGCTCGGGGATGCCCGGAAACGGCGGATAGTCGTCTGGGGTAACGTACTCGTTGAAGAGCCCGCGATAGACATCGACAAGCTCAAGCGCCTCATCACGCGAACCGCCCGTGACGAGCATGAAGCCATCAACGAGAGGCGGGCCTATGAGCTGTCGCAGATCGCCCACCGCTTCGAGGTCGTACCCCCGGGCAGCAAGCGCTCGCCGGGAGATAGAAAGCACCGCGTGCCCGGTATCTGCAATCGTCCCATCGAAATCGAAAAGCACAGCTGGGCGCTCGAACGCGCCACGCTCATATACCGCTTCCATACGCCTCCGTTTACGTTGCGTGCAACGCCAACCATCATACCTGAAGAAGATAAAAGAAAAGCGCCCCAGCGCAATGCACTGGGGCGCTTCGATGCGCGAAAGAACGCGAGGTGCCTGCTACTCGGCGTCCTCGGCCTTCTCCTCCGGCTTCTCGAGCGGAGCAACCTCGATCTCCGTGCCGAGGGTCTCGGCAGCGGACTTCATGGAGAGGGAGATGCGGCGACGCTCAAGGTCGATGTCCATGACCTTGACCTGAACCTTGGCGCCCACGTGGGTCACCTGGCTGGGCTGGTCAACGTGCTTGTGCGCCATCTCGGAGATGTGCACGAGGCCCTCGATGCCATCGCCCAGGTCGACGAACGCGCCGAAGGGAACGAGCTTGGTGACGGTGCCCTCGACCACAGCACCCGTGGGGTACTTCTTGACGAGCGCGCGCCACGGATCCTCGGTGGTCTGCTTGAGACCCAGCGAGATGCGCTCGCGGTTGAGATCCACGTCGAGCACCTCGACCTCGATCTCCTGGCCGACCTTGACGACCTCGGAGGGATGGTTGACATGGTTCCAAGAGAGCTCGGAGATGTGAACCAGGCCGTCGATACCGCCGAGGTCCACGAAAGCACCGAAGTCCACGATGGAGGAAACGGTACCCTTGAGGCGCATGCCGGGCTTGAGCTTGGAGAGAATCTCGGTGCGCTCGGCCTTGCGGGACTCCTCGAGCACCACGCGGCGGGAAAGCACGACGTTGTTGCGGTTGCGATCCATCTCGATGACGCGAGCCTCGATGGAGGTGCCCATGTAGCTGTGGAGGTCCTTCACGCGGCGAAGATCCACGAGCGAGGCGGGCAGGAAGCCGCGCAGGCCGATGTCGAGGATAAGGCCGCCCTTGACGACCTCGATGACCTCGCCCTCGACGTTCTCGCCGGACTGGAACTTCTCCTCGATGCGGCTCCAAGCGCGCTCGTACTCAGCACGCTTCTTGGACAGCACGAGACGGCCGTCCGTGCCCTCCTTGGTCATAACAAGAGCCTCGATGGAATCGCCCACCGAAACGATGTCTGCGGGGTTAGCGTCCTTGCGGATGGACAGCTCGCGGACCGGAATGACGCCCTCGGACTTGAAGCCGATGTCGACCAGGACCTCGTCCTTGTCGATCTTCGTCACGGTGCCGCTCACGAGATCGCCCTCGTCGAAGTCGGTAATGGTACCGTCGACGAGATTGTTCATCTCCTCATCATTCATGTCGTCTAGCGAGAAGATGGACGTGTTCTGAATCTCACTCAAAGGTGGACCCCTTTCGAACAACGGGGCCCCGATTGCAAGGACCTGCGGATGGGCACAGGGCGAAACCGCGCCTACGCACACCCTCTGGAAAACACTCGGGGGCCAACAGATACGGATGTGAAGCGTATGCATTCACGAAGTAATAGGTTACGTTGAAACGCTCTGCTTTTCAAGGTTGAGCACGGATTTTTTCACGCCTTCTCTCGTTTTGCCAAAGCCGCTCCGCAAGCGGTCCGAACGGAACGGTAAGCGGCGCCCGCGTTCGGGCTCGGTGTTCGATGGCGGGGCGTTCTCGGGCGAGATTCGGACACGCGCGGCGTTGCCGGGCGACTTCTGGACACCGGCGGAGCGCTCGGGCGACTTTTGGACATTTGCAGCGTTGTCGGGCGACTTTTGGACAATCAGAAAGTTCTCGGGCGAGATTTGGACGCGTAGAAGGGCCTGAGTGTCCAGAAGTCGCCCGGGAACGCGGTGAACGTCCGAATCTCGCCCGAGAACGCAAACAAACGCTCATGCCAATAATCCGCATGACAGAACCGTAAGAATCATCGTGGGCACAAATGGGCATCATGTGGGGATAATAGAGCTCATAGGAACTACCCGACATGCCAGGTTCTGGAAAAGGCGACGATTCGACGAGGGAAAAGGAGGTGCCTGGTGCTCAAAGCGGTGGTCTTCGACATGGACGACACGCTGCTCAGCATCAACCTGAGCGCATTTCTCGCCGTCTACGTGCGCGATGAGGCGCGGCTCCTCGGCGATATCGGACGCAAGAACCCGTTTTCCGCGCTTGCGGCCCTCGGCGGGTCGCTCTACGACCTCAACGCGAACGTACGAGACGAGGACGACGATCGCACCAACTATGCGTTTTTCGTAGACACCCTCAGACAGCGGTGCGGCGTGCCCATCGATGACCCCGTGATCGCCGATGCATTCGAATGCTACGAACGAGAGGTCCTGCCAAAGCGCAACGACGCCATCATCGCCGCACGCCCCCGGGAAGGAGCGTGCGCGGCTATCGAGGAGGTCACGGGCCGAGGGCTCCGCGTGGCGCTCCTCACCAACCCGAGCTTCAGCCGTACCTGCATCGAGTGCCGCATGGGCTGGGGAGACATGCTCGACATGCCGTTCGAGCTCGTCACGACCATGGAAAACAGCACGCGCGTGAAACCCAGCCCGCGCTATTACCTCGAGTCCATCGAATCGCTCGGTCTCAAGCCCGATGAGGTGCTCATGGTTGGCAACGACCCTAAGCGCGACTTCCCCACCCCGGACTGCGGAATCCAAACCGCCTACGTGGGAACAGGCAGGCCGGTGCGCGCCACATGGTCGGGCTCCATGGCAGACTTCGCCTCCAGCTTTAACGAGATTGAAGAGCGATTTTACGAGCGCCAGGAGCGAGAGCTCTCCGATATCGTGCAGGATGTGACGCGCGGCCGCGCATAATCGCGGGGCGAACGGCGCGCGTCGCACACAAGCGGGCACGGGCGCTACAATGGGGACGCCATAACCCCGTTGTCGAGGAGCACACATGTCCCGCGAGATCGATTCCACCACTGTTGCCGACCGTGACGAGCAGTATTGCAGCATCTTGAACCGAGAGCTCGTCTGCGCGCTGGGATGCACGGAGCCGATTGCCGTGGCGTACGCGGCTGCGATCGCGCGCGAGACGCTCGGCAGTGAGCCCGAGCACCTTGAACTCGAGTGCTCCGGCAACATCATCAAGAACGTGAAGAGCGTCACCGTTCCCAACTCCGGCGGCATGCACGGCCTTGAAGCCGCGGCCACCCTTGGCGCGGTTGGCGGCAACCCCGAGAACGCGCTCGAAGTCTTGGAATCGGTAGACGATGCGGCACGCGCCCGCACGGCCGAGCTTCTCGCCGACCCTGCGTTCGCCGACGTCTCGCTCGCCGAGAACGTTCCAAACCTCTATATCCGCGTGAAGGCCCGCTCCGAGGAGCACGCTGCCGACATCATCATCTCCGACCACCACACCAACGTGGTGTGGCGCGCCCTTGACGACCAGAAGCTCTCCGGCTCCTGGGACGCGCCCGAGTGCGCTGCCGCGGTGGCCGATACCGCCCGCACGCAGGGAAGCTCGCTATCCCTTGAGGGCATCATCGATTTTGCAGAGCATGGAGAAATCACGGGCGCGCGAGCGGCGCTCATGCGCCAGATGGAGCTAAACGACGCCATCTCGCGAGAGGGGCTCGAGCACGCATGGGGTGCCGAGGTGGGACGCACGCTGCTCGCCAGCCGCCCGGACGACGTCGCCGATCGCGCCCGCGCCCGCGCCGCAGCCGGTTCCGACGCGCGCATGAGCGGATGCGCCATGCCCGTGGTAATCGTATGCGGCTCGGGAAACCAGGGCATCACCACTTGCCTGCCCGTGCTCGAATACGCCGAGAAACTGGGCGTGACGGGCGACCGGCTGCTGCGCGCGCTCGCGCTCTCCGACCTCGTCGCCATCCACGTGAAGAGCTACATAGGTGAGCTTTCCGCCTTCTGTGGCGCCGTGTGCGCGGCATGCGGCGCGGGCGCATCCATCACCTGGATGAGCGGGGGCACGCGCGAGCAGATCGGCGCCACCGTTGTGAACACCCTCGGCAATGTTGGCGGCATCGTATGCGACGGCGCAAAGTCGAGCTGCGCGGCCAAGATCTCTGCCTCGGTCGACGCGGCGATCCTGGGGCACAGCATGGCCATGGCGTGCAAGAGCTTCCATGCGGGCGAGGGTATCGTGCAGGAGACCATCGAAGAAACCATCGCGAGCATGGGCTATGTGGGCCGCGTGGGCATGAAGCCCACCGACGTTGAAATCCTCAACATCATGATCGGAAAGACGCAGGTAGATTGCTAGAGCTGGCCACGCGCTACGAGGGAACTAGATTGCCAGGGTCCGCGCGCATATTCATTTCGCCCCATACGCTACAAACGGTGCGAAGCGGCAACGCCGGGCAAATCCATAAGAAAGGCGCTGCCCAGCAGGTCGTCGCCGAGCAGCGCCTCACATCAGGCTTATAGGACAAAATGTGTGCTTTTCAGTCGAGCCAGAAGGGGTACGGGTCCTTGCGGCGGAGCTCCTCCCAAACGGCCCTGTCGCCCCACTCCGGCCCGCCGTCCTCCCTCTTGGGCGATGCCGAGTAGGTCCTGTATAGGAAGTCGATGTCGGCATCGGTCGGCATGGAGCGGAGGAGCTCCCGGGCCGGCCTGGGGTCTGAATCTGAATTTACCCCGATTTCGTTGACACCCTCTACGCCGCCGAAGCGGCCTCCTGCGCATGCCTCGCCTCGAACTCCTCGGAGCTGAGGTTGCCGGGCGCGGAGTGGATCCGCGCCCTGTTGCAGGAGCACCCGATGTAGTCGAATATCCCCAGCGCCGCCTGATCCCGCGTCTCGAACGTGCGGGCGCGCACGCACCCCGCCTTGACGGGCCCCATGGGCGACTCCATCGCCGCGTCGTCCCACGGGCTCGCGATCGAGCCCGTCGACGGCCCGATGCCGGCCTCGCGCATCGTCTTGCCGACCAGGAGCGAGACGCACTGGCTCCCGCGGTCGCCATGGCACGGCATATACCTGCTTACGGCCGATATAGCCGACTCATCTCATGGCACCAATGATAGAATTAGCAAGATAAAGCAGTTGCCAGACGAATGGTTTAATATGACTGGCACGGTTTAGCGAAAGGAAGGAATGTGGGCGCCGCGACGGTACGGCTTGACCCTGAGCCAAGTATCCTTATTGAGAGTCTTCGCGACATCGGCTACTCCTTCAACAGTGCGCTCGCAGATATTGTCGACAATTCAATTACGGCTAACGCAACTGAGATTTGGATTCTCGCGATACCAGACGATGAGTTTCGCATCGGAATCATCGACAATGGCGACGGGCTTTCAAATGACAATTTGAAGCAAGCCATGAGGCTCGGCTCTACTGACCCCAGACAAAAACGCGCTCTCAATGATCTTGGGCGTTTCGGTTTGGGTCTTAAAACTGCGTCTTTCTCGCAATGCAGACGGCTTACTGTTGTTTCACGCAATAATGGCAAAACTGCTGGTTACATATGGGATTTAGACCTAGTAGTTGAGCAGAACGAATGGAATGTAATCGAACGGACTGACTTCGAGGAGATACCCTTTATCGATGAGCTCGGGGGTTCAGGAACGCTCGTGCTTTGGGAAAAGCTTGATAGGCTTACCGGTGCTCGCGGTTCTGGCAGGGTCGATCACACGCGCATCATTAGCGAGGCGCAAGATTATCTTGCATTGGTTTTTCATAGGTATCTCGCAGGTGAAAAAGGCTTGGATAGGATCTCAATCAAGGTCAACAATCTTCTTTTGGAACCTATCGACCCATTCAATACTAAGCACCGCGCCACTCAAGCTTCGCCACTTGAAAGGATTTGTCTTGGCGTGACGATGCAGGCTTATACGTTACCTCACCGCTCCCATTACGATTCACAGCAAGAGTATGAGCGATTCGGACTCAGCGGCGGATACCTTAAAAGCCAGGGTGTGTACCTATATCGAGCCAAGCGTTTGATTCTCTACGGCACGTGGTTCGGCCTCGCAAAGAAGACAGCTTTGACCCAGCTCACAAGGGTCAAAATTGACATCGACATCAATCAGGATGAGATTTGGAAGATCGATGTCAAGAAAGTCTCGGCACAAATGCCGGAGGTCGTGCGGGAACGTATTAAGACGCTTATCGCCACGATAGGGGCACCATCACGAAAAGCCTACCGGCGGCGTGCTACAAGGCTTACGAGTCCCGACGTATATCCCGCATGGAACGTCGAACGAGCTGGAGATAAGAAGCTTTACATAATAAATCGTGCACATCCAGTGATTGCGAATTTGAAGGAAGGGCTTGACGAAGACGATTCGGCCAATCTCGAGACCGTTCTTGCGCTGATTGAGTCAACCTTCCCTACGGAATCACTGTTCTACGACTTCGCAAACAATGAGGAAGGTGTGGCTTTCGCCTCGTTGGAGGATGCGGAGTTCCGTAACGCCGCCCGTACTTTCTTCTCCGCATTGAAGCAAGCGGGGCATGGTGAGGAAACGATTCTTTCAATTATGCAGAGCGCCGAGCCTTTCCAGTCGCGGTGGAAGGATACGCTTGACGCGCTTGGGATAGAGGAGCATTAATGTCGGTCGCGAAGAACGAATTTATTGAACAGATAGATAATTCGGTGCGTCAACATTTTGCAGGCATGGAGGGTGTGCCCGAGGAAAATGACGTACGCGATATGTACGAGCACCTATATGACGCATTTGCCACGATACCGATGTACAAGGATATGGCCGGCAATCGCCAGGAAGTGATTGAGGCGCTTGTTCATCAATACTGCTCGGAACTCTACATAACCAAGAAATTTGGTTTCGCCTTCAAGGATGAAGAAGTAAAACCTTGGCTTAACGAAGCCGAAGAGGCTATTGAGGACCAAAACGGCTGGTTTTATTGGTCGCGATATAAGAAGTACCTGATGTACACGAAACATTGGGCGCGCAGTACCGTACGCACCATCGAGCGAGACACATGGAACGTGCTTGACCTCATGGCGAATCCAAATGTTGAGGCCGGGTTTGAGCGAAGGGGTCTGGTAGTCGCTTCCGTCCAGTCTGGCAAGACGGCAAACTACATTGGCCTTATATGCCGAGCGGCAGATGCTGGTTACAAGATCATTATCGTCATGGCCGGCGTGCACAACGTGCTTAGGAACCAGACCCAAGCCCGACTCGAGGATGGCTTTACGGGCTTCAATATCGTTGAACAGCAAAGCATCGAAGCTGTTGGCGTCGGGTTGGACAACGGTACGCGAAGGCCAATTGCGTGCACGTCCCGCGAAGCCGACTTTAACAAGAAGCGGGCAAGCGCCCTGAAGGGCATACAGACCGCCCATACGAACGAACCATGGCTATTCGTCATCAAGAAAAACAGCAACTCACTTAAGCAGGTGTATGAATGGCTTCGAGACAACGCGAGCCCGGATGATCAGCTTTTACTTATTGACGACGAGGCGGATAACGCTTCCATTAACGGAAAGTACAAGCGCGATAGGCGGGATGACGAGCCAACGCGGATTAACGGGCAGATCCGGAACATACTGAACTACTTCACCAGAAAGTGCTACGTCGGTTACACAGCCACGCCGTATGCAAACATTCTCATTGACCCAGAAGTCGATACGGACGATTTTGGAAAAGACCTGTTCCCAAGCAGCTTCATCTATACGCTTGAGGAGTCAAGCGACTATTTCGGCGCCGAGAAAGTGTTCGCTGATTACGACGATCCGAGCCCGAAGCATCTCCGCTTTATTGACGACATAGACTTAATACTTCCACCGAAGCACAAGAGCTACTACCAGGTCGATGGCATACCGGAATCACTCAAGGAAGCGATCAGGACCTTCATGGTCGCTACGACAATTCGTGCCCTGCGCGGCAATGGGGACGAGCACTCAACGATGATGGTTAATGTCTCGCCTTACAAGCAGCCGCAAAAGTCTGTCGCTTGGGAGATTGGCGACTATGTCAAGCAGCTAAAGAACAGTATCAAGGCGTATGCAGCATTGGGCGAAGAGAGGGCGCTCGCTTTATCCGATGACTTGAAGTTCCTCCGTGGGACATGGCTCACGGAGTATTCACATTCCACGGAATTCGAATGGGCCCAAATCCAGCATGCTCTTTATGACACCGTCAAAACGATTCACATTGTGAGCATCAATACAGATTCGACAGAGGCGCTCGAATACGAGCAGCATACTGAGCATGTCATTGCTGTCGGCGGATACAGACTTTCGCGCGGCCTCACCCTTGAAGGCCTTGTCGTGTCGTACTACTCGCGCAATGCAAAGGCATACGACGCATTAATGCAAATGGCCCGGTGGTTTGGATATCGGCCCGGCTACGAAGAGCTGTGCCGCGTATGGATGTCCGAGAAGGCAGCTGGATGGTACAAATTCGTTGCCGATTCGACCGCCGACCTTTTCGATGAGCTGCGCAATATGAGGCAAGTGCAGCGAACACCGAAGAATTATGGGCTGAGAATTAGGCAGAGCCCTGATTCCCTCATCGTGACAGCTCGCAACAAGATGGGAACGGGAACTAAGCTGACTGCACCTATCGACCTTAATAACGGATTCGTCGAGACTATAGCGTTCGACCGGCGAAACGATGTGATACAGGAAAACAAGCTAGCAGTGCGTGAGCTATTGTCCAAGATAAGCGACTATAAGACGGAAGGATTGTTCTATCGCCGCGTACCCACGGACATTGTCATTGACTTCTTAGGCAAATACATAAATGAGGACGCACGTTCGCCAAAGTCACAAATCAAACCGGTACTGAACTATATCGACGACCGGATGCTCGATGGCGAGCTCGAGCTATGGGATGTGCTTGTTGCGGAAGGCGACGGAGGCGAGATTGAACTTGCCGACGGAGTATATGCAAGGCGAGAGATCAGATACCCCGGCAGCGATACATCAAGCGAATGCCTTGTCGTTGGGGAGAAGCATAGGCTTGCAAGTCGAGGCGTCGAAGCCAAGGGCCTAGACAAAGAACAACTACAGGACGCCGAAGACGACTTCAAGAACGATCATCCGGACAAGGACAACCCTTCGGACAGGTACTACCGTCGCAGGCGGGAATATCCGCTCCTGGTAATCCACCCCGTTCTCTTGAAGTACACGGATAAACAGAGGGAGAGGCGCGAGGAAAAGGGTATTTACGAGCCCGAGGCTGGCAAGTGGCCAAGCTGGGACCATTCCGAAGAGGCGTATGGCTGGAGCATCAGCTTCCCCTTCACACCAAAGCAAACGAGGCCAGTAGAGTACGTCTTCAACCAAATCGCAATAGACAACATGCGAACCGACTACGAAGAGGACAGCGATGACGATTTCGAAGACGACTAAATATCCTTGGGATGATCTGGCTAGCCCCGACCGTCAAGGAGAGTATATCGCTCGGCTCGTACCAGACGAGGACAACCCACAGCATAGAATAGTCTTCTGGGCGAAGAGCTGGGCATCCAGACCGGCTTTGCTTGTTGAGTACGAGTGCCGCCCTTGGAAACCTATCAGCTTGCCGACCTTTAAGAATATCCTCGTTGCAGATCATCAAGATGAGAGCAGCCTTGTCATAGAGCTACTCGACCCTGATATGCGCGACATTTTCCTTAAGGTGTGCGTTGACATCATCGCTTCGCTGCAAAACGTAAGCATGAAAGCAAGCAGGAAAGCATGCATCTTCCGCTTGGAGAAGTGGAGCTCGTTCCTGCGCCCATCTCGCTCCAAGATGTCGCCTGAGGCTCAGAAAGGGCTCATTGCCGAGTTGCATTTTCTCAAGCGAGACGCACTCTTGGTGCATACCGAAAGCGATGCAATCCGGGGATGGACAGGACCCGATGCGGGGCCAAGGGATTTCGCGTACGGACAAGTCTTTGTCGAAGTCAAATCGAAAAGGAGCTCCGCAAATCCCAACATAGTCATCTCGTCAGAAGAGCAGCTGAACGTTAATGAAACGGAGCAGCTGTTCCTGTATGTCGCCGAGCTCAACGATACGTCTAGTGACGACGAGCAAGGTTTCACTGTGACCGACGTTGTAAACGAAACGCGGGAGGCATTGGAGTCGCCGTTGCAGCGGGCTGCGCTGGACAGCAAGCTCGCAGGCATTGGCTACTTTGACGAGGACGACTATTCCGATGTCAGGTGGAGTGAGGGCTCAACGTACTACTATGCCGTTGTCGGTGATTTTCCGAAAATCGACTCGCAAACCTGCAAGCCAGGAGTGAGCAGAGTCGCATACCAGATAGACCTTGACTACTGCGACGAATACCGCGTGGACAGAGAGCAAGTCATTAAGACGATGGAGTAAGACATGCCAACGCCCGAAGAATTCTACGAGGAATTATTCCAAGACATCAAGACGACTGCTGATGCGTACGGTATCTATCTTGAGGATGCGTTCTTTGATATCGTCACAGACCAGCTCATCGATGCCGGAGAGTTCGACGAGGCTGAACGTGCGTTTTTCAGGCCCGCTCAAGGTGGCATAAGGGTCGATGGCTACTGTGGCGACCCGCTCGAATCAGCCATTGCGCAAGAGGCGGGCCAAGGAACACTTGGGCTCATAGCACTAGACTTCAATCAAGACACAGACTTGACTACCCTCACCAACACGGATATGGAAGCTGATTTCCGACGATTGGAGAAGTTCCTTACTCAGTCGCTCAATGCGCGTTTCAGGAACTCGCTCGAACCAACAGACCCCGGATTCGGACTTGCAGACCTCATTAACACTAGGTGGGAGAAGATTTCTCGCGTCAGGCTCTATTTGCTGACAAACAAAAAGCTGAGCGCTCGCGTCGAAGGTAAAAAGGCCTCGTCCATCGACGGTCGCGAGATCGTTTACACCGTTTGGGACATTACTCGCTTCGGGAACCTCGTTTCCTCGGGGCGCGAGCGCGAGCGCCTCATCATAGACTTCAATGAACTCCCCGGTGGCTCTCTAAGAGCATTGTTAGCTAGCAAGCCAAACGACAGAAATCAAGTTTATCTCGCTGCTGTCCCCGGCTTGGACTTGGCCTACATCTATGACCGATGGGGTACGAGGTTGCTCGAGCAGAATGTACGTGTCTTTCTGCAAGCGAGGAGCAATGTAAACAAAGGGATCAAGCGAACACTGGAAAACGAGCCGGAGCTTTTCTTCTCTTTCAACAACGGCATAACAGCCACGGCCGAGGCGATTACGACTGAGATCACAGATGAGGGGTTGGTTATAACCGGGCTTGAAAACCTTCAAATAGTAAACGGTGGACAAACGACGGCGTCGGTCTATGCGGCATTCAAGGCAAAGCATGATCTGAGTCGTGTCTACGTTCAAATGAAGCTAAGTATCGTAAGCCCCGAGGCGGCAAAAGAGCTTGTGCCGAGGATCTCCGAATACGCCAACAGCCAGAACAAGGTATCAGCGGCAGACTTCTTCGCAAATCACCCGTTCCATGTGCGCATCGAGGAGTTCTCGCGGAGGATTCTCGCCCCTGCAAAGGACGACAGCTTTGATTTGACCAAGTGGTTCTACGAAAGGGCCCGTGGGTCATACAGAGATGCCCAAGCCTATCTCACGCCCGCAGCGAAGCGCAAATTCGCGAAGGAATACCCGAAGGCGCAGAGCTTTACTAAGACGGATCTTGCAAAATACCTGATGGTGTGGACGGATAAGGCCTATATGGTCAACCGCGGTGCACAAAAGAACTTCGCAGAGTTTGCCAAAGACGTAGCAGATGCGTGGGAGAAGAACGACCAGCAGTTCAGCGAGGTCTACTTCAAGTACCTGATTGCTAAGAAAATCATCTTTGATCTCGCTGGCAAAGTTGTCCAAAGCCGAGACTGGTATGAAGCTGGTGGCTATCGCTCTCAGCATGTCGTCTTAGCAGTCGGTGCTCTGGCCAATGCAGCCAGAACGCTCGGAAAGTCTGTTGACTTCCTCTCCATTTGGAACCGACAGGCCGTCACTCCTGCTTTCGAGAGGGCGTTAGGACAGGCTGCAGACGCAGCACACGATGTACTCATGCAGCCGGGCGAAGGCTATCGAAACATATCAGAATGGGCGAAGCAGCCAAAGTGCTGGAATGCGCTAAAGCAGAAGAACGTCTACTGGGATGAAGGGTGGATTTCTGAGCTTATCAGCCTTGAGGAAGAAAGAGAAATCAAAAGCGAGGGCGTTAAGGACCAGAAGGAGTTAAACGGAATAGAAGCGCAATCGATCGTCGTAGAGGCGGGCGCGCAATTCTGGCAAAACGTTCTTGAATGGTGCAAGAAGGAAGGCGAGGCAACGGACAAAGAACGAGGCATCCTCCAATATGCTGCGTCAATGCCAAATAAGCTGCCCTCAGACAAGCAATCGATTATTCTTGTCGATCTAATGGCACGGCTTCGGAAGAGCGGCTGTCCGTATCGTCTGAAGTCTCGTCGTCGCAGGTCACGCGGGTAAGCGAGTCGCAAAATCCCCTAGCATCGACACCAAGGAACTTCGCTACTATCTTTCCGATTTGCTGCGCAAGCAACGGTGGGACGGCATTGCCAACTTGCGTGTACTGCGATGTCCTATTGCCCTCAAAAAGATAGTCATCCGGAAACGTCTGCAGCCTTGCCGCCTCGCGCACAGTTAGACTTCTACACTGAGCTGGGTCTGGGTGAATGTAATAGTGTCCATCCTTTGCGATGTGCGACGTAACAGTAGTTGACGGCCTATCCCAAAGCTGAACGCGAAAACGATCGTCGAACTTAATCTCTTCTCCCTCTTCTACCTCAAGAACATTTTTGTGATTCGGATAGAGGTAACGCGGGAACTCCGTTATCCGTGCCGGAGCGGCGTGCTTTTCTGCATATGCCGCGCAAAAAACGTAACGATCGAGATCCGAGGCAAGGTGGGTGCGCGATTCATGATTCGCAAGTACGCGGTGGACGCCCATGCGACCCCTATACCATTCTTCGTAGGGGCCTTTTTCACCGTTAATGATGCTCTTGATCATAAGTCGATATGCTCTTTGATGTCGAACGCGCGTCAGAACATCCTCAAGGTCTTTGCCTTCTTCTGTTTTGAGAAGCTTGTCAATAGCACCCTTAATGTATTGCCCCCACTTCATATCGCGCCAGCCTTGATTCCTTTCGGAGAAGCCACTACGGATCCCGGGGATGCCGATGAGCGCTTCCCTCAAAGACATCGCAGTCAACGGCGTCAGCGTATCTGTTGGCTCTTCGCATCCCTTACGAATGCCAAGCAAAATCACCCTGTGTCGCATTTGTGGGATACCATATCGCTCAGCTTCAACAACGTAGTCACGAGGGTCTGCGGCTTCTTCCTTGACAAGCGATCTTATTTGATAGCCAGCTTCACGCATATCCTCGCAGATGCGCTCGAACACACCTTCACCTTTACGCGTTGCCGAGAGAAGACCTTTGACGTTTTCCATGACAAAGACAGACGGCTTTAGCTCTCTAATAAAAGCGAGATAGCATTTGTAAAGCGTCTGCTTGGGATCCTTCTCAAGTCCTTCTTTGTCGTGTGCGCGGCGGGATCTACCAACCAAAGAATATGCTTGGCATGGAGGGCCGCCTATTAACACCCAAGTCCCACCGATTTCAACGCCGTTTTCCCGGAGACGTTCCTTGCCCTTTTCAACCAAAGTGTTGTCATGAGCGTCCAATGTTGCACAAAGCGCTTCGTCGGATGCCGCCGTCCATTCGTCAGGATACTTATCCTTGAGTTGCTGAAGATAAGCTTCGTCGTGGTACTCCATGTATTGAAGATATGCGAGAGGAATTCGGTTGCCATTCGCCCTGTAAATCTTTCGAAAGAACGAGCGAAGGCGAAGTGTCATATGTGCCTGCTCATCTTTTTCAATCGACATTATTGTCTGAAATACGGGCTGTCCGTTTTCATCAAGAAGGGATGAGAATCCTTCACCCAAGCCACCAGGACCTGCAAACAGGTCAATGACAGGTATCATTCTCGCGTTCCCTCCCTAGGTCGCATACTCTTGCACCCAGGGTACCAAGATTGAAAGGTGCAGTCCAGGACTGCATCGACGACAGGCACAAGTAATCTTTTAGATTACTCTGCGACCATACAAAACGCAACATTTCGATTGGATTACCCACTAAAACGCACCATCTTGCCAATCCCCTTTTCGCGAACGCGTTGATATGACGGACAGCTGATAAAACCGTCACCTTGTGACACCCCAAGACAATGCCCGTACCGGTAAAGGTGCGGGCATTGTTCGTCTCTGCCCGCCTTACGAGACGAAAGGCAGGCAGAAACATGGACGGTGGGACCAATGGCGGCCAGGAAGCCATGCAGGGTGCGCAGGACGCGTCGCAACAGCAGGGCCAGGAGCAGCAGGAAACGCAGCAGCAGAGCCAGTCGCAGGTAGGCGGCGAGACGCCCGACTACGAGAAGCAGATCGCAGAGCGCGACGAGAAGATCGCCTCGCTGGAGGCCCAGGTTGCCGAGGCGTCCAAGAACGCCGAGACGGCAGAGCAGTTGCGCGGCGAGATCGCCGAGCTCAAGGCCCAGGGCGAGAGCGACCGCATCGACTTCAAGCTGCAGCTCGCGGGCGTACGCAACGTGAAGGCGGCGCGCGCCCTTCTCGCGGACCACGACAACGACGCGGACAAGCTCAAGGAGGCCGAGCCCTGGCTCTTCGAGGGCGCCGGAAAGCACGCCAAGGGCGGCAGCTCTGCGGGCTCCGGCACGACCGGCCTGCCCAACGCGGGCGCGGCTTCCGACGAGGGCAAGACGCTCAAGCACTGGCGCGAGATCGCGGGACTCACCGACGACGATTCCTTAAAGTAGACGATTCCGGCTCGAAGCGTGGGAGATCCTTCGACTCCGCGCTTCGCGCTCCGCTCAGGATGACATGAAAGGAAGGTAGCCATCATGCCTAGCAACAACATCGCATTCGCACGCAACTACACCTCGGTGATCGACGAGGTGTACCAGAGGGCGTCCGTCTCGGGCGTGCTCAACTCCGGCCGCCGCATGGTGCGCGCGGGCCACAACGCCAAGGAGATCCTCATCCCGAAGATCTCCGTCACCGGCCTCGGGAACTACACCAGAAACGTTGGCTACAAGACCGGCGCCATCACCTACGAGTTCGAGACCAAGACCTTCAACTACGACCGCGGCATCCGCCTGTTCGCGGACGTGATGGACGTCGAGGAGGCCGGCGTGAACGACTGAATCTCCCCCGTTTCCGTTGACACATCGAGTTCCGTTTGGGCATGATGCCGTAAACGGGGAAAGGGGGGCATGGGATGGGACATCCGTCGCCCAGGTATTCGGCAGGGTTCAAGCAGCAGGCGGTGAGGCTGTACAGGGAGCGGGGCGGTACCTACGCGGAGACCGCCCGCGAGCGCGGCGTCGACCCGGGGTGATGTGGCTATACTTAATTGGACACATCGATGAGAGTCCGAGGGCCCCTCGAGGAAAGGAGGCCCCATGCGGGATCCGAAGCACCCCAGGCAGTTCACCGAGGAGTTCAGGAGGCAGATAGTCGCTCTGGTGGACTCCGGCAAGCCCCGCGCCGAGGTGATGCGCGAGCGCGACCTCGGCAAGCCGACGCTCGACCGCTGGACCCGCCGCGCGCACGCGTGCGGCTCCACCGCCGCCGCGGACAACCGGACGCCCGAGCAGAACCGCCTCATCGGGCTGGAGCGGGAGAACGCCCGCCTCAGGATGGAGGTCGATGTCCTAAAACAAGCGGCGCTGATATTCGCACGAAAGTGACGGCGATGGCGGCCAACGCCCGCCGCTACCCGGTATCAGCGCAGCGCGGGATCCTGGGCGCGCCCCGCTCCACGTACTACCGGATGCTCGCGCATCCGCCGCGCCCGAAGGCGCCCGACCCGATCGAGCCCGACGTGCTCGGCGCGTTCGAGGCGCCGCGCGGCGGGTACGGCGCGAGGCGGCTGAAGGTCGCCCTCGAGAGGGCCGGCATCACCGCGTCCAGGCGCAGGATATGCCGGATCATGGGGGAGAACGGCCTGGCGAGCGCATACTCGGGCCGCGCGCCGAGGGGAGGCGCCCGGCCGGCGCAGCCGCCTTCCGCCGACAACGTGCTCGCGTGTGTTTAGTCAAGTAGTTTTGAGCAGAATGTGCATCGGGAATTGAGCAGTATG
>NZ_CEWCAA010000026.1:0-30356 GCF_982429025.1 Enorma sp. | reverse complement strand
CATTCCCGAAAAAACAGTATGCTCAAATTCGCAAATCAGACGTTATCAAACACACTGAATGAAGGGTCGCAGGGCAATCTGCTTCAGACGAGCTATGCGCGGGCCAAGATTGAGAAGGCTATGCTCCGTAAGTTTTTCGTAGCGCCGCGTGCTGCAGACACAATATTCCGGGGTCTTGGTCAAAAACACCGTTTCGGTGGTACTTTCAAACATAAGAGGCGCCCGTTTTGCCTGCGGGCAGGCCTTTACGCGTTCAAAATTCGCTCACATCGACGAAATCAACGGAACGAGATGGCCTTCAGCTTTCATGCGGCTGCGCAATCGCTCTATTTTGGTGCGCGGCATACCACTGAAACGATATTTTTGACCAAGCGTACGAAAAGTAAGCGCATGGAGGGCGCGGGAAGTTTAGAACACCGCTGCCACGCGGGCGGGGAGGCCGGTGGCGCCTTCGATGTGCGGCCAGCTCACAAACACGATGGCGCCCGTCGCAGGCACCTTGTCGAGGTTCGCCATGACTTCTACCTGCAGATGGCCATGGTCGAGCACGTAGCGCTCGCAGGCAAGATCGTCGGCTTCCGCCGCCAGGAACGAGGCATCCGTGTCGAAGGTCTCATGCCCGTTCATCTGGATATCTCGTTCCTCATAGAGGAAGCGGAGCGCCTCCATCGACCAGCCGGGGCAGTGCTCGCCCCCTTCCTCGTCGAAGTTGTTGAGCGCGTTGTTATCGGGCCAGCGCTGGTACCAGTCGGTGCGTAGCGCCACGAAGGCGCCGGCGGGAATGCGCCCATGCTCAGCTTCCCAGGCTTCGATGTCTGCCACGGTTACGGCGGTGTCGGGGCCCTCGGCAGCGACCTTGCCGGTGAGGTCGATCATGCAGAGTGGCATGGCCATCTGCTCCACGCCGTAGGCCTCAGAGCCAACCTTGCCCGGTGTGAAGTGGCTCGGAAAGTCTACATGCGTGCCGAACTGCCCGGGGAACTTGTAGGTGTGAATGCGGCAAGAGAGCATCTCTTCGTCGTAGTCGAAGACGGTCTTGCACAGTTCCACGGAGCCCTCGGGGATGCCCGCCCAGTACGGGCTGCCGTTCGTAAGCGGGTGAGTGAGGTCCACCCAGGTTCCTTGTTGCAGCTTCTTGAGTTCTGGCCAGAGGCTCATCTTGGTCTCCTTTCGACGGGGCGGGTGAGGGCCATGCGTGCACGGCGTGTCGCATGCGGGGCGCTGCACCGCAAACGCATGCGATGCGACCGCGCATTTCCTCCATAGTACCTGTCATCGGCGCGTGAATACGCCGGTCCAGCCAAGTTCGAGGCTCGAGTCGGAAGGTTTTAACGAAGGTGACGAGTAGACTCAGGCTTTGGACAACAAAACACCAGTTGGCATTAGTGCGAAACGGCGGTTTACTCGGCGATGTTCGAAAAACCTTCCGACTCGAGCCTCGAGTTGTCAAAGAGCTGGAACATGCCGGAGCCCATCAGGCGGGTTCGAGCATATTCCCGTTATTGGATGCCCGGAATGGAGGGGATCGTCGCGAACCCGCGCTCGAGTTCCTCGTCGGTGGGGATGTGGTCCTCCAGCTCGCCGCGGTTGAACTTGTCGTAGGCGACCATGTCGAAGTATCCGGTTCCGGTGAGCCCGAAGAGGATCGTCTTCGCCTCGCCGGTCTCGCGGCACCGCTCCGCCTCGCGCATGGCCACAAGGATTGCGTGCGCGCTTTCGGGCGCGGGCAGGATGGTTTCCAGCTTGGCGAAGCGCTCGGCCGCCGCGAAGACGTCGGTTTGGCGCACGGCGACAGCATCTAGGTAGCCGTCGTGCTTGAGCTTGGAGACGATAGGGCTCATGCCGTGGTAGCGCAGGCCGCCCGCGTGGTCGGGGCTTGGAATGAAGCCGTTGCCGAGCGTATACATCTTGCAGAGCGGGCAGGTCTGGCCCGTGTCGGCGAAGTCATAGGCATAGCGGCCCCGGGTGAGCGACGGGCAGCTCGCGGGCTCTACCGCGATGAAGCGCGTGGCCGGCCGTGCGCCTGTGAGCTTGTCGCGCATGAACGGGGCGATGAGCCCACCCAAGTTCGAGCCGCCGCCCGCGCACCCGATGACCACATCGGGATATTCGCCAAGCTCGCGAAGGGCCTCGTAACTTTCTAGCCCGATGATGCTCTGATGCAGCACAACTTGGTTGAGGACGCTGCCCAGCTGGTAGCGCCCATGGTTCTCGGGCACATGCAGCGCGCGCTCCACCGCCTCCGAGATCGCGGTGCCAAGCGAGCCGGACGAGCCCGGATCTTGGGCGAGGATGCGCCGACCGACCTCGGTGGTGTCGGAGGGAGAGGGCGTTACCCGCGCGTCGAAGGTCTCCATGATGTTGCGACGGAACGGTTTCTGCTCGTAGGAGCATTTCACCATGAAGATATCGAGGTCGAGCCCATAGTGAGCGGCGGCCTCGGCCAGTGCCGTGCCCCACTGCCCGGCGCCCGTCTCGGTCGTGATGTTGGTAATGCCCTGGGCATAGGCGTAGTAAGCTTGGGCGATGGCGGAGTTGAGCTTGTGAGAACCGCTCGTGTTGTTGCCTTCGAATTTATAGAAGATCTTGGCTGGCGTATCGAGCGCGCGCTCAAGGTTGTAGGCGCGGCGGAGCGGGCTCGGCCGGTAGATCTTGTACATCTCTAGGACGGGTTCGGGGATGTCGAAGTACGGGGTGTCGTCGTCGAGCTCTTGGTCGATGAGTGCGTCGGCGAAAACGGGCGCGATATCTGGCTTGGTGGCGACAGCTCCGTTCGGCAGGCGCATGGGTTCGGGCTTTTCGGGCATATCGGCACGCAGGTTGTACCAGGCTTTGGGGATCTGGTCTTCGGTGAGGTAGAGACGGTAGGGATCGTGCTTGGATGCGGTCATGATGTGTCCTTTCTCATCCGGGAGCGCTGTCCGCCGGCAGTCGCTCCAAGCTCAGAATGCTCCCGCGTGCGCTGCGGCGATCGAAGAGGCTTGCTTTCCGCCTCGGCACACGTTGCCTGTTGCGCGCTATCAGGCGACATGCGTCGTTCGCCGGCAAAAAAGAAGGCCCCCGGATTACCGGAGGCCTTCCATGGTGTAGCGCGTTGGTAGGGGAGCCTGCTAATCCGAGAGAGACGGTATGCGCTTGTTCCACCACCAGGCAGCGGCCTGCTGCATCAGGTGCAGCGTATCGGCGTTGTTGACGATGGCAGTCATAGCGGAGCCTTTCTCTAGTCTCCATCGGATTGCGGACACTTTATCACGGTAAAGCTGAGATGCGGCCGGCAACTAGAAATGTTTCTCGAGCGTTTCCACCATCGATTGGCTCGGCGAGAAACGCAAAAGCCCATCATACAGGACGAGGATGCAACTTTTGGGCACTCCACGGCGTGTGCCCTGAGTACAACCGCGATAGCTCATGAGATATTAGCCCTCTGAGCTGCGCATTCTCTTGCTGCTCATCTGCCTATACTCGTTCACTGTGCCCTGGAGTGCCCAAAAGTTGCATTCAGCGACGTTCCGGGTGCCTCAACGACCCAAATGCTCGGCGGTTAGCTGAGCTGCTCGTCGATCCAAGCGCGCAGATGCCCGTCCATGCGGCCGATGAGTGCGCGAGTGGCACGGTTGGTGTACGGGCGCGCTATGCCAAAAGGCGTGCTCAGCAGCTCGAACAGATATCCTTGATCGACCATGATTTCGAGGCTTGCGGGGTAGACCAGTTCAAAGGCAAAGCAGGCGAGCCCCACCACATGGTCCACGGCGGTCGATTGGTCGCTATAGCGGACGGTCTGGTGCGCGAAGAACGCATCCTCGGCAGCGGGCGAAATGTCGCCTGCGAGCAGCTCGTCTTCGGTTGCTCCCACGACGGTCTCGACGGTATCGGTGCGCGAAACGCGCAGGATATCGATTTTGTCGGCATCGCGCACAAGATTGCAGAGCGCGCGCGAGCGAAGGTCGAGGTCGTCGGGAAGGCGAAAGTCGCTGTGGTGGCCTACTGCTGCACGGATGATCTCGTCGGCCGAGGGCTCTTCGATAAAAGCGCGAACGCTGCCAGCGGTGCGCACGTGGGCCAAGAACTCATCATCATGGGAGAGGGCTTCCGGCAGTGTGGCGTTCACACGGGCGAGCGAGTCGTCAAACAGGTGCCGCCCGTCCTCGAAAAGCACGTCGACGCCGATAGCCGCATGGCTGGCGGACATGCTGTCTTTGAAGGTGCCCCAACGGCGAAGCTGCTCGAATCGGCCGATGTCGTGCAGGAGTCCGCAGAGCCAGGCGAGGTCCGCACCCGCCTGCGTGAAGCCCGATGCGCGAGCGATGCGGTCGCAAAGGTCGGCGACACGATAGGTGTGCTCCGCTTTGAGCGCGATGCGCGGGTTCTCCCGGTCGTAGGGGGCGAGGTACGCTTCGAAGGCCGTTCGCGCCCGCTCGCGATCGATGGAGACCGTTGCCTCGTCGCTCAAGCTGCTGGCTTTATCGTTTGTCATATTGGTTACATCCCCGTTTCGCTGTCATCAAGCAACCATTTCCATGCGGAAGCTTGCACAATGCGCCGTCCGTTGTTCTCGTAAATCGTCTCATGTCCGCTCCCGACCAGAAGAAGCCCCTCTTCAAGGCCCGTTTCGTCGAGTGCTTCCCACAATGCTCTGAGTTCCCGCTGTGCCGTCTTTTCGTCTTCCATTGATTCGGTGACCTGAATCAGTCGAAATGCTTCCTGCTCGAGCGCATCGCCAACCACGAAGTCTATTTCATAGCCATGTTGCTTCGTGTGAAGCATCGAGATGCCGCCATCGCGCATAGAGGGATGGCGTCGTCTGAGTTCGAGGTATACGGCGTCCTCGAGCCGCTGCCCGCGTTCGCACGCTCCTGCTCGGCTGCTTGCTAGGGCAATGCCTGGGTCAACAGCGTAGATTTTTGGTCGCGTCGTACTCTTTTCTGAGAGGCTCAGCGAGAACTCTTTGACTTGGAAGACGAGATAGGCTTCTTCAAAATATGCGAGCAAGTCGGCAAGGTATGCGCGACCGGTTGCAATTCCCGCCGAGCGCAAGTCGTTCTCGATTTTTCGTAGCGAGATCTGCTTGCCGTTGAGCCCCATGAGCCTGCGAGCGAGCGCTGCCGCGACGCGTGGTCGCGCGATGTCATGACGTTCGACTACATCGCGTGTGACGACGCGCTGAACATATGACTGAAGCAAAGCGATTGCTTGGGATGTCGGGAGGCCCTGCGCCGCAGGGAATCCTCCACGCGTGAGGTATTCGTCAAACATCGCCTGCATACGTGCGCCCAAGCGCGGAGAGAAATGCGGGCCTTTCAGCAATTCAGCGCCATCGGGTGTCATGGTAAGTCGCTCGCGAAGCGAAAACGGTAAAAGCTCGAAGTCGATGGCGCGACCACGAAACTCGGTTGAGATTTCCGTTGAGAGCATTTTCGATGAGGAACCACTGATGTAGATGGTAGCTTTAGTGGTATCAACGATGCGGCGAAGCCAGCTATCCCATTGCTTCATCTCCTGAAGCTCGTCAAAAAAGAGGTAGATGCCGTCGAGGTTAGCGCCTGCTCGTTGGGCGAGGTATCGAAACGCCTCGAGCACGGCGTCTCCCGTCTGTGGCGTGGCAGGGCTGATGCGATCATCCTCGAAGTTGAAGTAGCAGATAGCTTCAGCGGGAACTCCTGCCTCGAGCAGTGCATCCATTTCTTGGAAAAGGCGATATGATTTACCCGACCGGCGCATACCGGTTACGACCTTGACGAGATTTCCCGCCCGTGGCGGCAGCGCGTTACCTAGGTTGAGAGAGCGTGGAACAATGGGACGGTATGTATCAAGATCAAACTCTTGCAATATGCCGAGCACGGTTTGGTTCATAGCTACCTCCGCATAATTGGTAATAATATCTTACCAATTTCAGGATAACTGGTAAGTTTAAATTACCAATTAACAGGGTTTAGCCGGGTGTTCTCTTGAGGGTTCGGATTACTTCGTTCCTGCAACGGGACATTCTAGGCAAACAACCGGTGTATTTCTTAGGTTCACGCCCGTTCCAGCGCTAAACACCCTGCAGTTAGCCCATATCGCCAGCTTCACTAGCATGATGTGCAGGGTCCCCCGCCTATGCTTTTGCGCAGTTTCGCAGAAAGGCCCAGCAGTGCTGGGCCTTTCGAGAATGTCTGAGCAAGGAGCATAGGCGGGGGACCCGCCGGGAGCACGTGCTATGCGAAGTACCCAACACCGCTCTCGAAGATCGGCATGAACTTCTCGCCCGGGACGTTGCGATACAGGTTTTCGCCACGCCGCTCGACATGCCCCATCTTGCCGAAGACACGGCCGTCCGGGCTGGTGATGCCTTCGATGGCAAGCACGGAGCCGTTCGGGTTCACCGAAAGGTCCATGCTCGGCATGCCTGTCTCGTCAACGTACTGGGTAGCGATCTGCCCGCCCGCGATGAGCTCGCGCTGGACGGCCTCGCTCGCCACGAAGCGGCCCTCGCCATGGGAGATGGCCACGGTGTAGGCCTCTCCGGGCTTGCAAGCGGAGAGCCAGGGCGAGAGGTCGCTGGCCACGCGGGTGCGTACCAGGCGGCTCTGGTGCCGGCCGATGGTGTTGAAGGTGAGGGTCGGTGCCTCAGGCGTGGCGTCCACGATGTCGCCGTACGGAACGAGGCCCAGCTTCACGAGCGCCTGGAAGCCGTTGCAGATGCCGAGCATGAGGCCATCGCGTGCCTGCAGGAGGTCGCGCACGGCCTCGGTGACCTCGGGCGCGCGGAAGAACGCCGTGATGAACTTGGCAGAGCCGTCGGGCTCGTCGCCGCCGGAGAAGCCGCCCGGGATCATGACGATCTGGCTCTCGCGGATGCGGCGCGCAAGCTCGTGCGTGCTTTCGGCCACGGCCTCGGGCGAGAGGTTGTTGATCACGAAGACGTCGGCCTCGGCGCCGGCAGCGCGGAAGGCGCGGGCGCTATCGTACTCGCAGTTGTTGCCGGGGAAGACCGGGATGATCACACGCGGGCGCGCGAATTTCTCACCTGCATAGACCGGCGCGATGCGGCCCGTGTCGCTGCAGGTGAAGGTAAGCTGCTCCACATCGTCGAGCTTTTTGGCTTCCTCGGCCGGGGTGCGGTAGGGGAAGACGCCCTCGATGCCGCTTTCCCATGCCTCCTGCAGCTCGGCGAGGTCGATCTGCTCGGTTGCGGTTTCGAACACATAGCCCTCGACCGTGGTGCCCAAGGGCTCGATCACGAAGGAATCTGCAGCGAGTGCATCGAGCGCCGCCGCATCCTCCACCTCAACGATGAAGCTGCCGTACATCGGCTCGAAAAGGCTCTCGATGTCGACGTCGTCGGCAAGCTCCAAGCCGATCTGGTTGCCCACGCACATCTTGAAGAGGGCTTCAGCGCTGCCACCGTAGCCGGGGGTTGCCAGCGCCAGGGCGCTTCCATTCTGGGTGAGGCACTCGATGGCATCGAAGACGGCGAGGAGCTGCGAGGGGTCGGGGCGATGGTCGTCGCCATACGAAGCGGGGGCGATGCGGAAGACCGGGTGCCCCGCGCCCTTGAATTCAGGGGAGACCGCATGGTCGGCACGGCCCGTGCTTACGGCGAAGCTCACGAGGGTGGGCGGTACGTCGAGGTCCTCGAACGAGCCCGACATGGAGTCCTTGCCGCCGATGGCGCCAACGCCAAGGTCCACCTGCGCCATGAGCGCGCCGAGTACGGCTGCTGCTGGCTTGCCCCAGCGCTCCGGCACGTCGCGCAGGCGCTCGAAGTACTCCTGGAAGGAGAGGTAGGCGCGCTTGCGGGAGAAGCCCGCGGCCACGAGGCGGCTTACGCTCTCAACGACTGAGAGGTAGGCGCCCGCAAACTGGTCTTCTTCCATGAGATAGGGGTTGAAGCCCCATGCCATGGCGCTCGCGGTCGAGGTCTCGCCGTCGACGGGGAACTTCGCCACCATGGCCTGCGCAGGGGTGAGCTGGGTGCGCCCGCCAAAGGGCATGAGCACCGTGGCAGCGCCGATGGTCGAGTCGAAGCGTTCGGAGAGGCCCTTGTTCGAGCAGACGTTGAGGTCGGTTACGAGCGCGTGCATGCGCTCGGCGAGCGTGGCGCCCTCCCAAGCCGGCTGCCACACCTGGCGCGCCGTCACGTGCACGCTCTGGTGCTTGGGTGCGCCGTTACTGGCCAAGAAGGCGCGGGAGAGGTCCACGATCACGTCGCCGTTCCATGCCATGCGCACGCGCTTCTCGTGCGTGACCTCGGCGATGACAGTGGCCTCGAGATTCTCCTCGGTGGCATACGCCATGAACTCGTCCACGTCGTCCTCGGCCACGGCCACAGCCATGCGCTCCTGGCTCTCGGAGATGGCGAGCTCGGTGCCGTCGAGGCCCTCGTACTTCTTCGTGACCTGGTCGAGGTCGATATAGAGGCCATCGGCCAGCTCGCCCACGGCAACGCTCACGCCGCCCGCGCCGAAGTCGTTGCAGCGCTTGATGAGGCGGCAGGCATCGCCGCGGCGGAAGAGGCGCTGGAGCTTCCGCTCCATGGGGGCGTTGCCCTTCTGCACCTCGGCGCCGTCCTTCTCGATGGACTCGACGTTATGCGCCTTGGAGCTGCCCGTGGCACCACCGATGCCGTCACGGCCGGTGCGGCCACCGAGCAAGATGATCTTGTCGCCGGGCGCGGGCTCCTCGCGGCGCACGTGGCTTGCCGGGGTGGCACCCACCACAGCACCGACCTCCATGCGCTTGGCAACGTAGCCGGGGTGGTAGAGCTCGGAGACCTGGCCGGTGGCGAGGCCGATCTGGTTGCCGTAGCTGGCGTATCCGGCGGCAGCGGTGGTCACGAGCTTGCGCTGCGGGAGCTTGCCCTCGAGCGTCTCCGCGACGGGGACGGTGGGGTCGGCCGCGCCGGTCACGCGCATGGCCTGGTACACATAGCTACGGCCGGAGAGCGGGTCGCGGATGGCGCCGCCGATGCAGGTGGCCGCGCCGCCGAAGGGCTCGATCTCGGTCGGGTGGTTGTGGGTCTCGTTCTTGAAGAGGAAGAGCCAGTCCTGGCCCTCGCCATCAACATCTACCGTGACCTTCACGGTGCAGGCGTTGATCTCTTCCGATTCGTCAAGACCGGTGAGCTGGCCCGTGTGCTTGAGCCACTTGGCGCCGAGCGTGCCCATGTCCATGAGGCAGACGGGCTTCTCGTCGCGGCCGAGCTTATGGCGCATCTCCATGTAGCGGTCGAAGGCCTCCTGCACCACGGCGTCGTCGATCTTGACCTCGTCGAGCACGGTGCCAAAGGTGGTATGACGGCAGTGGTCCGACCAGTAGGTATCGATCACGCGAATCTCGGTAATCGAGGGGTCGCGGCCCTCCTCGGTGAAGTATTCCTGGCAGAAGCGGATGTCGGCCGCATCCATGGCCAGCCCGCGCTCGGCGATGAAGGCCGCAAGGCCGGCTTCATCGAGTTCGCGGAAGCCATCGAGCGCCTCGACGGGCTCGGGGTCGGGGGTCTCGGCTACCAAGGTTTCGGGCTTCTCGAGCGATGCGAGACGCGCCTCCACGGGGTTTACGACATAGTGCTTGATGGCGTCGATGTCGGCCTCCGAGAGCGCGCCCTCGAGGATATAGACCTTGGCGGAGCGCACCGTGGGGCGCTCTCCCTGGCTGATGAGCTGGATGCACTCGCTGGCGGAGTCGGCGCGCTGGTCGAATTGGCCGGGCAGGTACTCCACCGCGAAGACGGCTGCTGCGTCGGGGCTCGACGGCAGCTCGTCGTATGCGTGGTCCACCTGCGGCTCGCTGAACACCGTGGGGATGCACGAGCGGAAGAGCTCTTCGGTTGCCCCCTCCACATCGTAGCGGTTGATGAGGCGAAGGCCGGTGAGGCCCGTCACGCCAAGGATTTCCGTAAGCTCGCTCTTGAGTTGCTGTGCCTCGACGTCGAAGCCCGCCCTCTTTTCCACATAGATGCGAGAGACCATGAACCCTGCCCTTCGAATCCTGCTCGCGGAACCGTTCCCCCGAGCGGCTGCATACCGTCTTTATGATACGGCAGGTTGCCATGCATCCAGTTGGCGAAGTTGCCTGCTACAAATAACCCGCCGCTACGAGCGCGTTGCCGGGAGGTTGCTGTTTTCCCGCCGCCGAGTGCAGCACACGCGGAGTTGCGGGCGCCGATCCTCCCTCCCGAGCGCAGCAGATATGAAGTTGCCGGCAACGTCTCGACTGCCGAGCGCGGCAAATCCGGAGTTGCCGCCGCCGGCACGCCTTCGAGCGCGGTGGACCCGGTGTCGCCAACTGCCGAGCGCAGCAAATCTGGAGTTACCGGAACCGGCCTGCCCTCCGAGCGCAGCAAATCTGGAGTTACCATCGGCGAGCGCAGCAGATCAGGAGTTAAGGCCACCTGCAGAGGCCGATAACTCCATATTTGCAGCGCTGGATGCGGATAACTCCATATATGCAGCACTGAGCGAGGGAGCTGCCTAAGAGAGCGAGGGGGGGGTGACGTGCCGGGCCCGACCCTGGCGTGACTTCGCGGGGCAGTCCTAAAGGGCGAGGGGACGGCCTAGAGGGAGGAGGCGGTCCAGGACGGACTCGGTAGATGAGGGATAGCTCTGGGCAGCTCAATCCCCGAGCGCGGGCAGGCGCCGGCAATTCCAGCCGGAGCAGCTCAATCCCCGGCCGCGGACCGGCTCCCGTTTCGGCCGCGGGCCGGCCACGCCTCGACCCCCCCCCGGCAGCAGGACCGGCCACGCCTCGACCCCCGGCTCCTGCCTATTCGTTCTCCTCTGCGCCCTCGCTCCACGCGCCCACATCTTCGATGCGGATCACGCTGGCAACGCTTGCAACTTCATCAAGCGCCTCGAGCGCAGAGCACACGCGCTGTACGTCGCGCTCGCGGGCCGTGTGCGTAAGGAAGACGACCGAGCAGGTGGTGCCGTCTCCGTCGCGCAGCTGGTTGATGGCGGAGATGGAAACGCCCGCGTCCGCGAAGGCCGCCACAACCGGAGCGAGCGCGCCCACGCGGTCGACGACGGAGAGGCGGATGTAATAGCGCGTCTCGAGGTCCTCGATGGAGCGAATCGGCGCGGTGCGGGGGAAGGGCTCGGGCTCGGGGCCCAAGTCGATCCCGCTGGCGATGCCGTTCGCGAGCTCAAGCACGTCGCCAACCACGGCGCTCGCGGTGGGGAAGGAGCCTGCGCCCGCGCCGTAGAACATGGTTTCGCCCACCGCGTCGCCCACGGCGAACACGGCGTTCATGGCTCCCGAGACGCCGGCGAGCATGTGGTCGGCGGGAATCATGGTGGGGTGCACGCGCGCGTCGATGCCCTCGGCCGTCTTGCGGGCGATGCCGAGCAGCTTGATGCAGTAGCCCATCTCGCGCGCCTGCTCGATGTCGGCGGCGGAGACGTTGCGAATGCCCTGCATGTACACATCGTCGGTGGTCACGCGGGTGTGGAAGGCGATGGAGGAGAGGATGGCCACCTTGCTCGCGGCATCGAAGCCGTCGACGTCGGCCGTGGGATCGGCCTCGGCGTAGCCCAAGCGCTGGGCGTCGGCGAGCACATCGTCGAAGTCGAGCCCCTCGGAAGCCATGCGCGAGAGGATGTAGTTGGTGGTGCCGTTCAGGATACCCGCGATGGTGAGCATGCCGTTTGCCACGAGCGCGTGCTCGAGCGCGTTCACGATGGGGATGCCACCGCCCGCGGCCGCTTCGCAGCGAATCTGCACGCCGGCCTCTGCGGCAAGGCTTCCCAGGTAGTCGATGCGGCGGCCCAGAAGCGCCTTGTTGGCGGAGACCACGTGCTTGCCGGCAGCGATGGCGCTCTCGAAGATCTCGGTCGCAGGGTGATCGCCGCCGATGAGCTCGATGACGATGTCGATTTCCGGGTCGGCTACGACGTCGTGCCAGTCGGTGGTGAAGGCTTCGGGCGCGATGCCCAGCTCTGCCGCGCGCTCAGGTTCCAGGGCGCTGGCCATCTTGAGGCGCAGGTCGATGCCATAGGCGGAAAGGTATTCGTCGTGGTGGCGCGCGATGACGCGGGCGACGCCGCCGCCCACGGTTCCGAGCCCGATGAGTCCTACGTTGACGGTGCGGGTGGTGCTTGGCATTGCGTCTCCTTTGCATTCGAGGCTGCGTACGGGCTGGTCATCTGGCCGCGAGGGTGCCACCGGTGCCGCGCCCGCAGGAGCTGGGTCCCGGCAGCGCGGGTTTTCATCGCGAAGGCCCCTCGACCATATCTGCCTAGTATTCTACCGAGGAATGGGGCATGCATGCGAAACACAGATGTAACACGTCTCATGATGTTTCAGGCCGATAAAAACTGCAGGTAGAAACCTTGGGCGAAGAATGCAATACCGGCTCTCCGCTGCTCGAAGCCCTCAAAATGGTTCGGCTGCCTTACCTTTTGCATAAAATCGGAGTATTCTAGCACGAACCACCTGATCGCACAGCGTGTTCGGGCGGGGGCCTGCGAGGCATCGCGACCTCGGAGGAATGGAAGGGTAAGCCGGGCAGGCGCTCGGCGCGTCACGAGAGGAGCATTGCATGTCTATGCTCGAGAACATGCAGAACGTTTCCATCAACCGCAGGAGCCTCGTCGCGGGTGCGGCGGGCCTTGGCCTTGCCGGTGTTCTCGCTGGCTGCTCCAACGAGGGTGACGGCTCTGGGGCCGGTTCCGCTTCCGGTTCCGCCTCGGGCAGCGCCTTCATGATCGGTGGCATCGGGCCTACCACGGGCGACGCCGCCATCTATGGCAACGGCGTGCGCATCGGCGCCCAGATCGCTATCGACGAGATCAACGCCGAGGGCGGCGACATCCAGTTCGATTACAACTTCCAGGACGACGAGAACGACGCCGAGCGCTCCGTCAACGCCTACAACAACCTCAAGGACTGGGGCATGCAGATCCTCATGGGCACCGTCACCACCGCTCCGTGCGTAGCCGTGTCCGCCGAGACCAACGCCGACAACCTCTTCCAGATCACGCCCTCCGGCTCTTCGACCGACGTCATCGGCGGCCAGCCCGACGCGGACGGCAACATCGCCACGCCGCGCAAGGAGAACGTCTTCCAGATGTGCTTCACCGACCCCAACCAGGGCGCCGCGTCCGCTCAGTACATCTCCGAGCAGGGCTTGGGCACGAAGATCGCCATCATCTACAACAACTCCGACACCTATTCCACGGGCATCTATCAGAGCTTCATGTCTGAGGCTTCCGAGCTCGGTCTCGAGGTCGTGTCCGAGCAGGCGTTCACCAACGACTCCGCCACCGACTTCTCCGTACAGCTCAACGCCGCGCGTGACGCCGAGGCCGACCTGGTCTTCCTGCCCATCTACTACACCCCCATCTCGCTCATCCTCACCCAGGCGAACAGCATGGGCTATGCGCCCAAGTGGTTCGGCGTGGACGGCATGGACGGCCTGCTGACCGTCAAGGGCTTCGACACCTCGCTCGCCGAGGGCGCCATGCTCCTGACCCCGTTCGTCGCCACGGCCGAGGATGAGGCCACCAAGAGTTTCGTCGAGAAGTACCAGAGCGCCGATTACGGCGACGGCGAGACCCCGAACCAGTTCGCCGCCGACGCCTACGACTGCATCTACGCGCTGCGCGATGCCCTCGAGCAGGCCGGTGTGACCGCCGATATGGACTACAGCGACATCTGCGACGCGCTTGTCGAGACCTTCACGTCCGAGGACTTCTCCTTCACCGGTCTCACCACCGCTGGTGAGGCGGCTACCTGGTCCGATACGGGCGAGATTTCCAAGCAGCCCATGGGCATGGTCATTCAGGACGGCGTCTACATGCCGCTCGACGCGTAAGGGACCTTGCCCGAATCTCATTCGCAAGTCTGTTCTTGAGCGGAGATCGCCCGCCTTGCGGCGGTCTCCGCTTTTCACATGAAAGGAGGGGACATGGAGTTCCTCGCCAACCTCATCAACGGTATGAGCTTGGGCAGCGTCTACGCGATCATCGCACTCGGTTACACCATGGTCTACGGTATCGCCAAGATGCTCAACTTCGCGCACGGCGACATCATCATGGTGGGTGCCTACATCTGCTTCTGCGCCGTGAGCTACCTGGGGCTTCCCGTGATTGCGGGTATCCTGCTCTCCGTCGTGGGCTGCACGGTGCTCGGTATCGTGATCGAGCGGCTCGCCTACAAGCCCTTGCGCAGTGCCCCGTCGCTGAACGTGCTCATCACCGCTATCGGCGTGAGCTACTTTTTGCAGAACGCCGCGCTCATCATCATGGGCTCCGATCCCAAGTCGTTCTCGATGATCCTGAGCCTGCCGGCGCTCCATCTCTTTGACGGGCGCCTCACCATCAGCGCCACGGCGGTGATCACCATCCTCGCCTGCGTTGCCATCATGGTGGCCCTCACCATGTTCACCGGCAGGACCAAGATGGGCAAGGCCATGCGCGCTTGCTCGGAGGACCGTGACGCCGCGCAGCTCATGGGCATCAACGTCAACTCGACCATCTCGATGGTCTTCGCCATCGGCTCGGGGCTCGCGGCCATCGCGGGCGTGCTCATGTGCGCCGCCTATCCCACGCTCATGCCCACGACCGGATCTATGCCCGGCATCAAGGCCTTCACCGCGGCGGTGCTCGGCGGCATCGGCTCCATCCCGGGCGCGGCGCTCGGCGGCGTGCTGCTCGGCATCATCGAGATCTTCGCGCGCGCCTACATCGGCACGCAGCTCGCCGATGCGGTGGTCTTTGCCGTGCTCATCGTGATGCTGCTCATCCGTCCGGCCGGCTTGCTCGGCAAGCCCGTGAACGAGAAGGTGTAGGTGATTCACATGGGTTTCATGCATCTCAAGCCGCAGACGCACTCGACCGTTATCACCTATGCGATCGTGATCGTCGCGTTCATCGTGGTAACGCTCCTCGACGGGATGGGGCTCATCTCCAACTCCCTCTCCGGCCAGCTCGTGCCCATCTGCGCCTACGTGTCGCTCGCCGTATCCCTCAACCTCGTGGTGGGCGTCTCGGGCGAACTCTCGCTCGGACATGCGGGATTCATGAGCGTGGGCGCCTTCACTGGCGTGATCGTGGCGGGGTGCTTGGCGCGCATGGGCGTCGAGTCCGAGCTTTTGCTCTTCGCGGGGTCTGCCGTCGTCGGTGCTGTCGTTGCGGGCATCATCGGCTTTTTGGTGGGCATCCCGGTCATGCGCCTGCGCGGTGACTACCTGGCAATCGTGACGCTTGCGTTCGGCGAGATCATCAAGAATCTGCTGAACAACTTCTATATCGGCGTGGACGATGCCGGGCTGCACTTCTCTATGACGGACAGCTCGTCGCTCGGCATGAGTCAGGGCACGATTCTCATCAACGGGCCCAAGGGCGCCGTGGGAATCGATAAGATCTCGACCTTTGTCTTGGGTGTCGTGGTGGTGCTCATCACGGTTGCCGTGGTCTTGAACCTCATGCACAGCCGCGACGGCCGCGCCATCATGGCTGTGCGCGACAACCGCATCGCCGCGGAGAGCGTGGGTATCAACACCACGAAGTACCGCCTTATCGCCTTCACCGTGGCGTCGGCCCTGGCAGGCATGGCGGGCGTGCTCTACGCTATGAACTATTCCACGGTCATCCCCTCGCAGTTCGATTTCAATCAGTCCATCCTCATCCTCGTCTACGTGGTGCTTGGCGGCATGGGCAACATTTCCGGTTCGATCATCTCGGCTGCGTTCCTCACCGTGCTTCCCGAGGTCCTTCGCCCCATCAACAACTACCGCATGCTCATCTACGCCGTGGTGCTCATCCTCGTGATGGTCGTGCCGCATACCAAGGTGTACCAGCGCGCGGCAGATGCGCTCCGCGAGCGGTTCCATAAGGCGGCGCCCAAGCCTGCTGCGGAAGGAGGCGAGGCCGATGAGTAAGCTCACCGATTTTGGCAAGCAGCGCCGTGAGACCACCAAGATGGTGCCGGTGCCGAGCGTCTCGATCATGCCCGAGCGCGACCTCGGGTCTGCGCCCGCTCTCGAGTGCCTGCACCTGGGCATTGAGTTCGGCGGCCTCAAGGCTGTGGACGACTTTAACGTTACCGTGGGCAAGACCGAGATCTGCGGCCTCATCGGGCCCAACGGCGCGGGCAAGACCACGGTGTTCAACCTGCTCACCAAGGTCTACAACCCCACGCACGGTACGATCATGGTCGACGGCAAGGACACCGCCGGCATGAACCCGGCCAAGGTGAACCAGCTGGGCGTGGCCCGAACCTTCCAGAACATCCGTCTCTTCAACACGATGACGGTCGAGGAGAACGTGATGGTGGGCCTGCACAACCAGCGGCACTGCGGCCTTGCCACGAGCGTCCTGCGCCTGCCGCATCATTGGAAGAGCGAGCGCTGGTACCACGAGCGCGCCCTTGAGTTGCTCGATATCTTCGACATGACGGGGCTCGCCACCCACGAGGCCGGCTCGCTGCCCTACGGTGCCCAGCGCCGCCTGGAGATCGTGCGCGCGCTCGCCACGAATCCCAAGCTGCTGCTGCTCGACGAGCCCGCGGCGGGCATGAACCCGTCCGAGACGGCGGACCTCATGGAGAACATCGTCAAGATTCGCGACACCTTCCAGATCGCCATCATGCTCATCGAGCACGATATGAACCTCGTCATGAATATCTGCGAGGGCCTGTGCGTGCTCAACTTCGGAAAGATCATCGCGAAGGGCACACCGGAGGAGATCCAGCAGAACGAGGCGGTTATCGAGGCGTATCTCGGCAAGCAGAAAGGGGGCGAGGCGTAGATGCTCAGCGTGTACAACATCAACGTCTGGTATGGGGCGATCCATGCCATCAAGAACGTCTCCTTCGAGGTGAACGACGGCGAGACCGTGGCGCTCATCGGCGCGAACGGCGCCGGAAAATCCACGACTCTAAAGACGCTCTCGGGCCTGCTGCGTTCCCGCTCCGGCTCCATCAAGTTCATGGGCGAGGACCTCATGCATATGCCTGCCGAGAAGATCGTGCAGAACGGCCTCGTGCACGTGCCCGAGGGGCGGCGCATCTTCCAGCAGATGACGGTCGAGGAGAACCTCGACATGGGCGCCTATACCCAGCCCAAGGAGAGTATCGCCGAGAACCTGGAGCGCGTGTATGCCCAGTTCCCGCGCCTGAAGGAGCGCCGCCGCCAGGTTGCCGGCACGCTCTCGGGCGGCGAACAGCAGATGCTCGCCATGGGCCGCGGCCTTATGGCGAACCCCAAGCTCCTCATGCTCGATGAGCCTTCGATGGGTCTCGCGCCCATTCTCGTGGAGCAGATTTTCGAGATTATCGAGTCGCTTCACGATGCAGGTACCACGATTTTGCTGGTCGAGCAGAACGCGCAGATGGCCCTTTCGGTGGCAACGCGCGGTTACGTGCTCGAAACGGGCAGGATTACGCTTTCTGGCACCGGCCGGGAGCTGCTGCATAATGACGATGTGAGGAAGGCATACCTGGGTGGGTAGACCCCCTACGGAAGCCCCGGCCCCCTTCTGAGCTGGTCCTCGGAACTCGGCTATGCCGAGTTCCTGCGGAATCGTTCAGAAGGGGGCCGGGGCTTCCTGCGTTACCGCCAAGTCTGCGTGGGTTGGATGACGCTGGCTCGCTTGGAATCGAAAACCGAGTTCCTGCGTTACCGCCCGGATTGCGGCTCAAATCATGCTGAATCGACGCGGAAGAGGCGCGCGCGGACGTGGCGCGATGGCGCTTTCAACTTTTGGGCACTTTAAAGCGCACCGGCCAAGTATCCCGGAAATGGGTGATCAATCTACCTGCGGATTTATGAGCCGCAGCAAGCCCTGTACTTAACCTTCCCTGTGTGGAGTGCCCAAAAGTTGCAAATACGTTGGAGAGCAGCTTCCCGTTCGGCGCGCGTTCCATATGAAGCGCGCAACGCGCCTGAGGTACGGGGTGTGCCGGCTTGCAGCGCTGAGGAGGCGCGACCCCGTTTCCGTTCCGTGGTACTCTGAGGGCATGGATCCATTGCGATTAAGGAGCCTGCCCTATGTCTCTTAGCTTGCTGCGCGAGTTCTGCGCCGAGAACTTCACCGATGTTCCTGCCGCCATTGAAGCCGGTGCCGACCGGATCGAGCTCTGCGACAATCTGGCGGTGGGCGGCACCACGCCTTCTGCTGGCGTGATCGGCGCCGCGACGGTTTACGCGCATGAGCACGGCGCGCGCGTCATGACCATGATTCGCCCCCGCGGGGGAGACTTCGTGTACGGGCCCGCTGAGCTCCAGATGATGCAATCGGATATCGAGACGGCTTGCCGGCTTGGCACCGACGGCATCGTTTTCGGCTGCCTTGAGCGCAGGGAGCACGGTTTCTGGCTCGATCTTTCCGCTATTGAGGCGCTCGTTGCCCATGTTCGCTGGATGCAGGACCAGCGCGACTGGAGCGGTGTTCCGCGTGAGTTTGATCGCGAGGACCAGCGCATCGATATCACGTTTCATATGGCGTTCGATGAACTCGCTTCCGAGGACCAGTTCGAGGCCATCGACGTGCTCGTAAAGATGGGCGTGACGCGCATCCTCACGCATGGCGGCCCCGCAGGCACTCCCATCGATGGCAACCTGTCTAGGTTGCGGGAACTCATCGCATACGCAAGCGGGCGCCTGACCATTCTTCCCGGTGCCGGCATCACCTATGAGAACGCTACGCGCATTGCTGGCGAGCTCGGCGTGGACGAGGTCCATGGGACCAAGATCGTGCGCCTCGCGTAGCAGCCCTTCTCCACGGAGAAAGTTGCCCTTGGCTATCTTATATGGCACAATCGTTGCATCATTTATGAGGGCGCAGATGCGCCGACGACGCCGAGGGAGGTTCCGTGGCAGCTCAGGTTCGCCTATGCAAGAAATGCTCTGGTATCAAGGCCAAAGACCTTAAAGGCGCCGTGGGTAAGGAAGATGTCCGCTGCGGCTGCTTCGGGGCGTGCAGAAAGAAGCGCCCTGAGCTTAAGGGCCGCGTGTACGTGCGGGTGAGGGGCGGCATCGTGTCGGCGGGCTCGAAGAAGAAGCTGCGCCGTTCCGTGGCGGAGGCGCTCGCCGAGTGATGGAGCTGCCGCTGGGTGCCGCTGCGTGGCGAGGAGGAAGTGCGGGCCAGGTGATGAGAAGGCGGTGCCGTGCCATGGTGGAGGCGCCATCCGATCGATGAGGTCTGGCGGCGAGGAGCGCGCCAGGGCCTGTGGTGGCAGGGTCGCCCTACGCTGTTTCGGCCGAGGGCCCCAGCATGCTAGTATGGCAGGTGCTCAATGCAGGCACGCGGGGACGCTGCGGCATGCGGCGACCGAGCCTCATGCAAAAGATGCGTCCGGGAAAGGATGGGGCTTGGCGATGCAGCAACCCAATCAACCCGAGCAGACGTCGTTGTGCGAGGTCTTGGCGCCACGCCAGATGGTCTCGGTGGGCGTTGCGCTCTTCTCTATGTTCTTCGGGGCGGGCAACCTGATCTTGCCGCCGCTTCTTGGCGTGCAGGCGGGGCAAGATGCGCTGCCCGCGCTCATCGGATTTTTCGTCGCGGGAGTAGGCCTGCCTGTGCTGGGCATCGTTGCCGTCGCCCTCGCGGGCACGGTGCGCGACCTCGCCGCCCGCGTCCATCCGGTGTTCTCACGCGCCTTCGTCGCGGTGGTCTACCTTGCCATCGGTCCCTGCCTTGCCATACCGCGCACCTCTTCAACGGCGTATGAGATGCTTCTGCCGCTCCTTCCCACATCCGTGGACCCCGGCTTGATGCGTCTGGCGTTTTCGGTTGCGTTCTTCGTTCTCGCCTATGCGCTCGCCATGCACCCGGGGCGCATCACGAGGCTTCTGGGTAAGATCACCGGCCCCTTGCTCATCGTGCTCATCATCGCGGTCGTGGGCTCTGCGCTCTTTTCCGAGAGCGAGCCGCTCGCGCCCGCCAGTGCCCCGTACGACGCAAACCCAGCCGTGCAGGGCTTTCTTACGGGCTATCAGACCATGGACCTGCTCGCGTCGCTCACCTTTGGTCTGGTTATCGCGACGAGCATCCGCGGCATGGGCGTGACCGAGCCCGCTGGCGTAACGCGCGAGGTCTGCCGCGCGGGCCTCATCGCCGGCGTGCTCATGATGCTCATCTACGGCGGTCTTGCCGTGGTGGGGGTTCGGTTGAGTGAATCGCTCGCGGGCGCTACGAACGGTGCCACGGTGCTCACGGCTTCTGCGACATTGCATTTCGGAACGGTGGGAACGGCGGTGGTCGCTGCCATATTCCTGCTGGCATGCCTGAACGTCTGCATCGGGCTCATCGGTTGCTGCGGTACCTACTTCTCGCAGGAGGTGCCGCGTATTCCGTATCGTGGATGGGCGCTTGCGTTCGCTCTCTTCTCGTGCATCGCCTCGAATGCGGGCCTCGACGCCATCTTGGCGTTCTCGGTTCCGCTGCTGAGCGCCCTGTACCCGGTGGCAATCGTACTCGTGATCATGGGCGTGTGCCATTCCGTGTGCGACCGCCTGCCCCAGATGTGGCCGTGGGTGGTGGGAGTTGTTGCCGTGGTGGGCGTGCTCGGAAGCGTGCGCGACGCCGTTGCTCCGGGCGCGTGGCTGCCCATCGATGCTCTGCCGCTCGCCTCTTGGGGGCTCGGCTGGGTCGTTCCGGCGATTGCGGCAGCGTGCATCGGCGCGCTGCATGCTAAGGTTTCCGCTCGTGGCGCGTGCCGGTAGGGTTGCTGCTTGGCGGCGGCGGGTACGTGCGGCGTTAGGTTGATGGGGGTCGGTCATGCCGTTTTCGATCGTTCGCGATGACATCTCTCGCGTGCACGCAGACGTTCTGGTGAATGCCGCAAACGTGCGCCTGGCGCCGGGCGGCGGCGTATGCGGGGCGTTGTTCTCGGCTGCGGGGTTCGATGAGATGCGCGCGGCATGCGAGGCTATCGGAGGGTGCGCGACGGGAGATGCCGTGGCGACGCCCGCGTTCAACTTGCCTGCGCGCTGGTGCGTGCATGCCGTGGGGCCCATTTGGCGCGGCGGGAGAGCCCACGAGGAGGAGCTGCTGCACCGTTGCTACCGCAGCGCCTTCGCGCGCGCCGTGGAGCTCGGCGCCCGGTCGGTCGCGTTCCCGCTCATTTCGGCGGGCATCTATGGATTCCCCGTTGAGCGAGCGCTCGCTATCGTGCGCGAGGAAGTCGCCGCGTTCCTGAGGCATCACGACGAGGTTGCACTGACGCTCGTGGTGTTCGAGCGCGCGGTCGTCCAGATGGGCAACGCGTTCGTCGAGCAGGTTCAAGAGTATATCGATGACGAATACGTCGATTCGAGCTCCTTCATGCGGCGCGATACGGGCGAGCTTGAACGCGAGCTGCAGTGGACGGAGGATGCCTCCGCACCGCTTTCTGTGGAGATGGCCGAGCCCGTCGCCCTGCCTGAATACCTCCGAGAGGACGATGCGCCTACCGTGATGCCGAGCGCGTCGAGGCCGTTCGTTGCTTCAAGCATCACGGCACCGGGCGCTGCGATGCCTGGCGCGCCGTCGCGTGCCGGCGCTACGCTCGATGCGGAGATTGCTCAGCTGGTCGCCACGCTCGACGCACCGTTCTCCACGACGCTGCTCGCTCTCATCGATGCCCGGGGCATGACGGACGCCGAGGTGTACCATCGTGCGAACATCAGCCGTCAGCTCTTCTCGAAGATACGAGGAAATGAATCGTACCGCCCGTCCAAGCAGACGGTCGTGGCGCTCGCCATCGCGCTTGAGCTCGATATGAGTGCCACGCAAGACCTACTTGCTCGCGCGGGGTTCGCGCTGTCAAAGAGTAACAAGTTCGACGTGATCGTTCGCTTCTTCATAGAGCGCGGCATCTACGACCTGTTCCAGCTTAACGAAGTGCTGTTCGCCTACGACCTGCCGCTCGTCGGTTCGGTGTAGCCGCGTTCGGGCGGTGCCGAGGCGCTTGGTGGGCGCCGGGGCATTCGGATGGCGCCGGGGCACTTGGTGGGCCGGGCGTTCCGCGGGCGCGTTCCGGGCACCTGCGGCAAATGTCGCTTGCCGGTTGACCATCGGCGCGCGGGCACAGCGTACCCTTCACGGTGTCAGATAGTCGATGCCGTAAGGAGGCAGCCATGGATAAGCGACACCTCGATCACAACGCCGGGCGCACCCGTTCGCACGTCTGCAGCGAGCCCGCCGCGCGCACCAAGCACGATGAGCCCGCTGCGCGATCCGAGCGCGCCAAGCGCGATGAGCCCGCCGCGCGCACCGAGCTGATATTCATCCTCGATGCGAGCGGTTCGATGTCAGGTCTGGAAGACGACACCGTGGGAGGCTTCAACGCGATGCTTGCCGAACACCGCGACGGACCGGGCGAGGCCATCGTGTCCACGCTCATATTCAACGATCATACGCGCGTGCTCCACGACCGCGTGGATGTCCGCAGCGTCGAGCCGCTCACGCGGAACGAGTACCGCTGCAGCGGCTGCACGGCGCTACTCGACGCGGTGGGCGGGGCCATCGACCATGTCGTCCTCGTGCAGCGCGTGCAGCCTGCGGGCTACGAAGCGGACAAAGTGCTTTTCGTCATCACGACAGATGGTATGGAGAATGCGAGCAGCCACTACTCGTATCGCGAGGTAAAGCAGCTGATCGAGCGGCAGAGGGAGAAGGGCTGGGAGTTCATCTTCATCGGGGCGAACATCGACGTTGCCCGCGAGGCGGAACGGCTCGGTATCGACCGCGACTGCGCCGTCGGGTACGTGCACGATGAGGTCGGCACGAATGTGATGTATCGGGCGGCGTCGTGCGCAGCCCGCATGGTGCGGTGCAGCGAGCCGTTGGAGGCGGGCGCTTGGCGTCGCGAGCTCGATGAGGACGTGCGCCGGCGCGGGCGCTAGCCGTCGCGCGATCCGCCCGCCTGCTCTCGGGACGTTTGTCCGCCACGGCATGTCGGGAAAGGGGCTCGCTAGCCACGGCGCGTCGTGAGCGAGAGCTCGTGCTGCGGCCCATGGGGAAAGGGCGCTCGCCACGGCCCGTTGAGGCATAGAGCGCTCGCGCGCATCACGGCCCCGTTGGGCGAAAGGGTGCCCGGTGCGCCGCGGCGCACTGCCTCGCGGCCCTATAATCCCGGTAAGGTTAGGGCGCACGGCGCAGATGAGGGGGCAATCATGTCGTACACCATCTACAACTTTCTCAATAACGACGACGTAAAGGTTTTGCACCAGGCGGGGCAATTCCAGGTTATCCAGTGGGACCGCGACCTATCCGTTGCGCCCTGGAGCGCGCAGGAGGCGTGGTTCGCATCGCAGATGGATGTGCGCCGCCGCCAGCTCGTCGCGACCCTCGATGGCCGCACGGGCGTGACCCTGCAGGCGGGGGCCATGCAGTGGACGGTCGGCCAGATCCATGCCAATACCGGCGTCAAGAGCGCGGGCGATCTCTTCGGAAAGATGGTGCGCGGCGCGGTGAGCCAGGATTCCATCATCAAGCCCGAGTATTCCGGCACGGGCATGCTCGTGTGCGAGCCCACCTGGCGCCACCTGCTCTTGCTCGATCTCTCGCAATGGGGCAATTCGATCGTGCTCAACGACGGCCTGTTCCTTGCATGCGACAGCACCATTCGCCACGACTTGCAGCGTCGGTCGAACATATCGTCGGCCGTGGCGGGCAACGAGGGCCTGTTCAATCTGAGGCTCGATGGCGCGGGCGTGGTCGCGCTCGAGTCGCCGTGCCCGCAAACCGAAGTGCTCTACGTCGACCTGCAAAACGACGAGCTCAAGGTCGATGGCAACTATGCGCTCGCATGGACTTCGGGGCTCGAGTTCGCGGTCGAGCGCTCCGGCAAGTCGCTCATCGGCTCTGCGGTGAGCGGGGAGGGCCTGGTGAACGTGTACCGTGGTACCGGCCGTATCATGATGGCTCCCATGCAGCCGGCGACGAGCTATAACACGAACGCCGCCAATCCTACGGACTAGCGATACGGCGAGTGCTCGGCGAAGCATTGCGGGGCGCGGCGTGCTATGCGCGGCGCCCCGTTTTTCATCTATCGCGCTCCTCCTATGTTTCGCTGCAACCCCTCAGCGGATTGCGCGCGCGGTTTTGGGTATCATGCTCCACAAACGTGCGCTGCATGGTTCGGTGGGGATTCCTGCGCGTGGTTCGGCAGGGATTCCTGCGCGCGAGGGCGGTCCAGCACCCGATGGAGAGGGGATAGCATGGCGGCAGACGAGATCAAGCTCCTGGTCGACGTGGCGGAGGGCCGTGCGCAGGCCGATACGCTGTTCACCAATGCCCAGATCGTAGACGTCTACGGGCAGCGCGTGGTGCGCGGCCGTGTGGCGGTGGCAGATGGTGCGATCGCGGGAGTGCTCTTCGACGATCGCGACGCCGCTGTTCCCGATCCCCCTGCAGCGCAGGTCATCGACTGTGAGGGCCGCTATCTTGCCCCTGGTTTCATAGATGGCCACCTGCATATCGAATCCTCGAATGTGCGGCCCGCAGAATATGCGCGCATGGCGCTCGCGTGCGGCACCACGACGGCCATCGCGGACAGCCACGAGATCGCGAACGTCTGCGGGCTCGACGGCCTCGCGTTCATGATCGAGGATGCTCGCCGCGTTCCGCTCGATATCAAGTTCATGATGCCCTCGTGCGTGCCCGCGCTGCCCGACGAGCAGGCGGGTGCCTCCATCACCGCCGAGGATATGCGCGCGTTCATGGGCGAGCATCCGGGCGAGGTCTTCGGCTTGGGCGAGATGATGAACTATCCGGGCGTGGAGGCGGCGGATGCGGAGACCCTTGCGCGCATCGATGCCGCCGCAGCGACCGTTTCGGGCGTGGTGGACGGCCATGCGCCGCTCGTAGCTGGGGCGGACCTCAACGCCTATGTTGCAAGCGGCGTCATCGCCGACCATGAGTGCACCGGTCCCGAGGAGGCGCTCGATAAGCTTTCGCGCGGGATGTATATCATGCTGCGCGAGGGAACATGCAGCCACGATCTCGAGGCGCTGAGCCCCGTGGTGCTCGAGAATCCGCTTCGCGCGCGCCGCTGCTGCTTTGCCACCGATGACCGTGCGCCGTCGGATGCCCTCGCGATCGGCATGATCGACAATGCTTGCAGACTCGCGGTGGAGCGCGGCATCGATCCGGTGCTCGCCATCTCCATGGGCACGCTCTCCACGGCCGAGTGCTTCGGGCTCGATCACGGGCACGGCGGCCCGCTCGAGCATCGCGGCGCCATCGCGCCGGGCAAGCGCGCCGACCTGCTGCTGCTCGACGACCTTTCGTTCGAGCGCGCTCCGCATCGTGTGTATGCTGCGGGAAAGCTCGTTGCCGAAGACGGCTTGTTCGTGGGCGACGTTGCACCGGAGACCGCGCGCGTGCGGGAGCTCGAGGCGACGCTTCGCGGCTCCGTGCGCCTGCCCGAGCTCTCGCCCGAGGTGTTCTCCTACGATTTCCAGCCTGGAAGCGCGGTGATCGACGTGATTCCCGGCAACGCCATCACGGGGGCCGCGCATCCCGATTCTGGCGAGGGCCTCCGGCGCATCATGCTCATCGAGCGTCATGGCCGCGGCGTGGCCGCGCAAGCTGCGGGCGCGGACGGTGCGGGCCCTGCTGGATGCGGCCTTACGGGCACGCACATCGGGCGTGGATGGGTGCGCGGCTTCACCATCACCGGCGGCGCCATCGCCTCCACGGTGGGTCACGATTCCCACAACGTCTGCGTGGTGGGCGATAACCCGCACGATATGTTCGAGGCCGTGCGAAACGTGGGACAGGGCGGCTTTGTGCTCGTGCGCGACGGCGCGGTGGTCGCAAAGCTCGCGCTCCCGCTCGGCGGGCTCATGAGCGATGGCACGGCGGAAGACGTGGCCCGCGAGCACGATGCCTTCGTGCAGGCTGCGCGCGCTGCCGGCATCGAGTCCCCGCTCGATCCCATCATGGGCATGATCTTCCTCCCGCTTCCGGTCATCCCCACGCTCAGGATTCGCCCTGAGGGCGTTTTCGATGTCACGACCTTCACGTATGCAAGCTAATGCCGAAAGGAGCTCATGTTGATCCGCCTCATCGCCTCCGACATGGACGGTACCCTGCTTGACGAGCATAGCGAGGTTCCGCCCGAGACCTACGACCTCATTCTCGCCCTGCGCGAGAAGGGCGTGCACTTCGCTGCATCCTCGGGACGCCGCTTCGACCGGCTGTGCCAGTTCTTCGCGCCCGTGAGAGACAAGATGGACTTCGTGGCCGCCAACGGCGCCCAGGTGTATGTGGATGGCGAGCTCGTGGATCGCGAGGTGTTCTCCCATCTGGGCATTCGCCGCTTGGCGAAGACCGTTGGTAAATTCGAGAGCTTGCACATGGCGCTTTTCGACGACGAGAAGTCATTCCTGCTCGACGACGAGGATAAGTTCGTGCGCGAGATTGACAAGGACCTTCCCAACGCCGAGCGCATCTGGTATCTGCCCGAGCCCGATGTGAGCATTCTCAAGATCTCGATCTACTGCGAGGACGGGCATGTGATGGACTATGCCTACGCGCTCTCCCGCGAGCTGGGCGACGAGTTCCTATTCGCGCCCTCGGGCACGCACTGGATCGATGCGCTTCAGCGCGGCGTGAACAAGGCCACGGGCATCGAGCAGGTCATGGCGCACCATGGGATCACGCGCGACGAGGTGATGGCGTTCGGCGATTCGATGAACGACTACGAAATCATCCGGTTCGTGGGCACCGGTTGCGCGATGGCCAACGGCCGCCCCGCGCTCAAGGCAGTTGCCAACCGCGTGATTGGCTACAACTATGACCAGGCTGTGCAGGGCGAGATGCGGAAGCTCTTGGAGAGCTTGGGCTAGCGCGTTCGGTTCGCGCTGCCGTGCTCGGTAGAGCGGATTAGGGCTGGCGCGCCTTCTGCATGCACATGCGCTTCCGCTTCTGCTCCGGATCTGCTCTTATCTGAGCCCTACGTGCACGATGCGCGCGCCGATGAGCTCGGCGTCGCGCTTGTCGTGCGAGGCCATGACAACGATGCGCCCCCGTTCGCGCTCGCGAATGATGGCGGCGACGTGCTCCCGGGTGGCAGCGTCGAGCCCGTTGAAGGGCTCGTCCAGCAATAGTATCTCGTGTGGGGCGAGCAGCGCCCGGGCGAGCCCGATGCGCCGACGCTCGCCGCCTGAGCAGGTGCCCGCCGGAGCGAGTTGCCTCTCGCCGATGCCGAGGGTCTGGAGCAGGCCCGGAACCTCGGCCCATGCAGGGCTCTCGGCAGGGAGCCCGATGCGCGCGTTCGCCAGCGCGCTCGCTTGGTCAGCAAGGCGGTTGTCTTGGAAGCTCATCGCGACGCGGGGGAGGGGCGCGCGATCGCATGGATCCCCGAATACGACGGATCCGTCGTCGGCCGTCTCGAGCCCGGCGATGATGCGCAGGAGCGTTGTCTTACCCGAGCCGGACGGCGCCATGAGGCAGATCGGCTCGCCGGTGCGCACCGTGAGCGTGACGCCATTGAGGACGGGCGCGCCGCCGAACGCCTTCGATAGCCGCTCGAGACACAAGCGATGCTCTGCATTCCGTGCGGCGGGCGCACCGGTTGCCAGCACGTTGCCGACCGGCGACTCGGCTGTCGTTGCGCGCTCTATGCGTCCGGCGCGTCCTGCCCGCCCGCAGGTAAGGGGCTCAATCCATGCGAGCACCCTGCGCAGGGCGGCTGTGCACGCGGCGCTCGCCAGTACCACGGCGAGTGTCACCGCGAAGAGCGCGGGCGTGTCAAAGTAAACCTTCGCGTCGTAGATCGCTTCGCCGAGCGATCCTGCAGGTATGCCGATGACCTCGGCCGCAACTCCGGCTTTCCATGCGGTGCTGAGCCCGAGCGCAAGTGCGGTGCTCAGATAGGGGAAGAGCGTTGGCATCACGAGAAAGCGCAGGCGGCGAACAGGCGGGACATGGTAGAGCCTGGCCGCCTCTTCCAGCTTGCCGTCCGTCGCGCGCAGCCCCTGGAGGACGTTCTCGTATACGATGGGCAGCACCACGAGCAGCACGACGAGCACGGCGAGGTTGGCGGCGCGCAGCCAGATGAGCGCGAGCACGGTGATGGACGCCACGGGCACGCTCTTTGCGAGCGCCATGAGGGGCGCGAGGAGCTCTTCTACGATGCGCCAGCGCGCGCCGGCGAATGCCCCGACCGTGCCGTATACCGCTCCGAGCGCGAAACCGCCCGCAATGCGCACGAGGGAGAACCCCACGCGCGCCCAAAACGCGGGTTGGGGCACCATCTCGACGAGGCGCGCAAGCACGGCGGCGGGTCCCGGCAGCAAGAGTTCGCTTCCCAGGGCAATCGCGGCAAGCTGCCAGATCGCGAGCCAGAAGGCGCCGGCCCAGAGAGTCGGGCGGCGGCTTGGGCGCTCGCCCTTTGCGCCGGTGCGCCCTTCGCGTTCCGTGCACTCGGATGTCTGCCGCTTGCTCATGGATCTAGATATGCTCGGCTAGGCGCCGTAGCAGAAATCGTCGCCCGGCATCGCGCCGCCCACGGAGGCGGGGTCGGCGTCGTAGAGCGTCTGGAGATACCCGGTGAGCGCTCCCGCCATCTCTGCACCCGTCATGCAGACGATGTTGCAGTAGGGGATGGCCCGCTCTGCCACCTGCGCGGTCACGATATCGGCTGCCTCGATGAGCTGGGCCGCCGCCGAGGGGTCGTCGTTCACGAAGTCGACGGATGCAGCGTAAGCATCAAGGAGTTCTTCGACCGCCGCCGGGTGCTCGCTCGCAAATGCGCTTCGAGCCACGGCCACGCCGGTGATGAGCTGCGAGTCGCCTCCGCTGGCAGCGACGGTCTCGTCCCAGACCTCAGTGAGGTCGAGTGCGATGCGCGCGCCTTCCACCTTGGCGAGCGCGCTCGTGGCGAAGGGCTGGGGGAGCATGCAGACGATGGACGGGTCGGCTTGGAGCGCTGCCAGGCACTCGGCATGCTCGCTCGCCCATTGGATGGTCACGTCCGTTTCGGGGTCGATGCCGTTTTCGCGCAGCAGGTACTCAAGCGCGTATTGCGGGGTCGAACCGCGGCCGGCGGAATAGATGGTACGGCCAGCGAGATCGGTGATGTCGTGGATGGTCTCCCCTGCTTCCACGATGTCGAGTACGCCGAGGGTGTTCACGCAGAGCACCGTTACCGCCCCTTCGGTCTTCTGATAGAGCGTGGCGGCGAGGTTCGCGGGCACGCACAGCACGTCGAGGTCGCCCTGGATGAGCTGCGGAGCGAGCTCGTCGGCCGAGCCCGCGAGGGTGAACTCGTAGTCGTTCTCGAGCGCACCGATGCCGGCGGGGTCGGTGCCCACGGGGGTGTCGGTCGCGACAGCATCGCCCGATGAGCCGTCGTCGGTGGCCGCAGCATCGTCCGCTGCGAACATGCCCGCGGCGTCCATGAGCCCGACGAGGCCCATGCCCGTAGGCCCTTTGAGCGCGCCGATGCGCACGGCGGTGGGCTCCGCGCCCTCGCTCGAAGAGTTCATTCCGCTGCCGGCGTTCGACCCACCATCCGTATTCGAGCTGCAGCCGGTGATACCCAGACCGATGGCGATGGTGGCGAGCCCGCTGGCGAAAGCGCGGCGCGTGATGGTGGCATGGTGCTGCTGTTGCGTGGTGCCCATGGAAACCCCCAGAATTTGTGAGATGAACGCGGATACCTACCACTATATCAGTGCGGAATCGAATGCGCTCTCCGCGCGTGCGCGACGGGGCCCATATGGTTCCGCCTCGATGACTTCACGCTTTCTACCTGCGTATACAACATTTCACCCGTGTCGTATGACAGACGGTCTTCGCTTTGTCTGCCATGCTGATGCCGTGATGCGTTCCGTATGTTTGCGGGATGAGGGGGGCGCGGGATGGAAAGGCTTGGGATGCTGAGGGGAGTGCGCATGGCTAGCGTGGGTGCGTTCGTGCTCATCAGGCGCATGCTTCGCCTGATATGCGGGAGGCGGTTCGCGCTCATCACCGTCGCGATGGCGATCGTTGTGGCGTACCAACTGACTGACGACCTATTCATCTCATATGGCACGGTCGGTGCGGATAGCCTGCTCGGCATCGATCTGCCTCCGCTTTTCATGGCGGCGATGACGATGGGCGGTTCGGAGGCGTTCGCGTTGCTGCTTCCCCTCGCCTTGCTTGCCGATAGCGCGTGGAGTTTCAGGAACGGGTACCTCAGTCTTCTCGTAGCCAGGGGTGTCGATTCGGTCCGCTTGTCGCTTTCCTGCATGGCTGCGTTCATGATCGCGACGGTGCTGTCGTTCGCCGTGGTCGCTCTCGTAACCGGCGCCGTTTGCGCGCTGGTATGCAGCGGGTCGTTCGAAACGGAGCTCATCAACATGGCGGACACCGACTTCGCACCGATGCTCTCGTGGGGTGCTGCGGGGAGCGCAGGGCTCATCGCACTGCAACTCGTGAGCTGCTTTGCGATTGCGGCGG
>NZ_CEWCAA010000025.1:0-31614 GCF_982429025.1 Enorma sp. | reverse complement strand
CAACCGAAATGGACGCCAGACGCCGGATCGCATCGGCATACCTGCCGTCGGCGTAATCTGCCGCTGCGATATTGCACGCGATCCTCCGCCGCACGAACCCCCGTCGGTTGCGCTCGTCGTAAAGCTCCATGAACCGGCGCCACTTAGCACTGTCGCAATCTTGCGTGATGATTTCCGTGATGCTGCGCTCGCGCTGGCCCACCACGCTCCGGAAGAGGACCGCGGAAAGAATGGCCAGGCCGAGCAATACGAAATACCACACCATATAGCCGAGCATCCCTGCGATGAGGGCGACGGCGGCAAGCCCCAGCACGCCGACGATCTCCATGAGGCGGAACCGTCTGAACCAACGCCAGTAGTCATCAAAAATCTCATCGGCTGTCTGTGCGCTATACCCCGACGGCACATCCCGCGCCATGAGCGCGCGCACCGCCGCAACATCGACGCCGCCCGCGGACAGCACGAGGGAACGAACCTCGCTCTTCTTGGCTCCCGTTTCTTCCCCAGCCATAGAAGCCCCCATTCATATGGCCCAGCACCTACCGATAAAGCGTAAGATTGTTCACAGCTACGAGTATAGCCGATGGCGCGAACGCCACCGGGAGCAGGAGGGCGCATGGCAGGCGAACAAGCACGAACGGCATCGGAATCGCAGGCGCAGGGAACGGCCGATGCGACCGCGCGCATCCGGAAGCTTGGGCGCGCGGCAGAGCCGTACGTCATCGCGCAGCGCCGCTATTTCCACCAGCATCCTGAGCTGAGCCTGCAGGAGGTGGGCACCACCGAGGCGATCGCCCGCGAGCTCGACGCCATGCGCATCCCCTACGAACGCCCGCTTGACACAGGCCTCGTCGCCACGCTTGCCGGCACTGCACCCGACGCCTACCGGGAGGACGGCTCGCCGCGGCGGCGCCTGCTCATTCGGGCCGATATCGACGCCCTCGCCGTCACCGAGCGCGCCGACGTCCCCTTCGCCAGCGAGCGCGCGGGGGTCATGCACGCCTGCGGGCACGACTGCCACATCGCCATGCAGCTCGGAGCGCTCCGCGTACTCGCGCAGATGACCGACGCGCTCCACGGCGAGGTGCGCGCGGTATTCCAGCCCTCCGAGGAAAACGGCCAAGGAGCGCGCATGATGATCGACACCGGCGTGCTCGAAGGGGTAGACGGCGCCTACGCTGCGCACATTTGGAGCGAGGTGGACGCGGGGACCATCTCGTGCGAAGCGGGGCCGCGCATGGCGAACACCGATTGGTTCCGCGTCGACGTGCGCGGGACGTCGTGCCACGGTGCCATGCCGCAGCGCGGCGCCGATGCCATCGTGGCCGCCGCCGAGATCGTGAATAACCTGCAGACCATCGTAAGCCGCGACCTCAGCCCCTATGAGCCCGCCGTGGTGACAGTAGGCGAGATCCATGGCGGAACGGCACGCAACGTCATCGCCGGGACCGCCTACCTCACCGGAACCGTGCGCACCTACAGCGACACGGCGCACGAGGCGATGCCGAAGCTCATCGCACGCATCGCGCAGCATACCGCTGCGGCGCTGGGAGCGGAAGCGGAGCTTACCGACTACACCGTCGCGCATGGGGCGGTGGTGAACGACGAGGCGGCGTCCGCACGGTGCCGGCGTGCGATCGAGCGCGTGTTGGGCCCCGCGGCCGTAGGGCGCTACCGGGGCACGCTTTCCGGCGAGGATTTTTCTGAAGTCCTGCGCCGCGTGCCCGGTGTGCTCGCCTTCGTGGGCACGCGCAACCCTGCCCTGGGCGCCACCTTTGCCCAGCACTCCTGCTTTTACCGGGTGGACGAGAGCGTGCTCGTGAAGGGGGCCATGCTCACCGCCCAGTATGCGGTGGATTTCCTAGCTGAATAACGATGGCCCCATGGCCCGCTGGACGAGGCTCCTGGGCCGCAGGGTGAATCGCAGAAACCGGGCGTGAATCGTAGGCACCGGGTGTCTGCGATTCATTTGCGGCATATCCGTCCAGCAGATGGATAAGCCTGCATGGGCAGTCTGGATGCTCGCTCGGTTCTCGATATCGCTCGCGCGCAACGTCGCACGTGCAGGCCGTCGGCACACACGTGCCCTCAAATTTCAACTTGCATGCCGAATTACGCAATAAGAGCCGTTTTTCGCCCACTTATTGCGTAAATCGGCATGTAAGTTTGCCACGCAAAAAGAAGCTCGCTGCCCGCCGCCGATTTTTCAGAGCGAATCCTGCGAGCCTCTTACGCGCGAATGAACGCCGCATCCTGCGAGGGCACGCCTGCGGTATCGGTCACGAAGCGCTCGGCTCGCATGTGAAGGTCGTACTTCTCACGCAGCTCTGCAATGGTCGCCATCATGGGCGAAGCATGGTGGGCATCGAGTGCAGCCTGGTCGCGCCAGCTATCGATGAGCATGATGGTCTCGGGGTCATCGAGCGGCTGAAAGTACCGGTAGCCAACGTTGCCTTCCTCTGCGCGGATGCGATCGGCCGTGCCCGACGACTCCATCTCCTCGGCAAATGCGCGCGCCGCGCCCTCTTTGCCCGTGTAATACAAATTCACCGTGATTGCCACGCCGGCTCCCCTCGTGATGCAAAATTTCCTCTGTCCTATTTTTGCACCCTAACGATTCTCACTTCGGGCCGGGTCCCTCCCGAGCCTATGGCTCTTGCTGGCCAAAATCATCGTACTATTTGTAGAAAACTGAAGCGTAAAATCAATATTTCTTACGACAATTATTGAGATGTGACAGATGTACCCGGCACCATTGTCACATTCGGCACCATTGTCACGCTTGCAGGCTTGCACCGAGCTCATAGGCCTCGCGCAGGCGCTTCGACGCACGCGTCATGCCCGGCGTGCCGCAGCCATACCCGAGCACGCGGCCCAAGTCGTGCATGCTGAGGTGGCGACAGAGTGTCTCGTAGTGCGCCTCAAGCGCATCGAAGGTCCAATCGTCCGCGTTCCATGCCACGGCGAGGAGGACCGCACCCAGGCGGCGAGCCGAAATATCAGAGTTGGCCGAGCAGAACCGGTCAATCACCGCCTTGAGCTGCGCCGTCATGCCGTAGTAGTAGAGCGGAGTGGCGAGCACGAGCACGTCAGCCGCAAGGATCTTCTCAATGAGCGGCGCCATGCCATCGCGCTGCACGCACGGGCGCGTGCCATACCCGCAGGCCACGCACCCCGTACAGGGCGCGATATCGAGTGCGGCCACGTCCACGCGCTCTACCGCGTGCCCCGCGGAACGCGCTCCGCGAGCAAACTCGTCCGCCATGAGCGCCGTCGAGCCGTCGCGGTTGGGGCTCCCCTGTAAGATTATGATGTTCATCGCGTTCCCTTCCGCTATGATGCCGAAACACGTTTGGCAATAAGCCGTCTCGGCTCAACCATGCTTCGCTTTGCCTACGCACGCTCAACGGTAATCTGACCGGAAAGCTGACTGATGAGCTCGATGCCCTCAACTGCCTCGCCCAGCTCGTACAGGCTGTTGTTGGCGCTGAACGAGTCGTAGAACATCACCGCGTCGCCCCAGGGCGCGTAGTACGCGAGCGTGCCCGCACCGCCTTCGGCCAGCGGGGCGCCTGTGGCATCGAGCTCTTCTGGATAGAACGTCTTCTCGTTGGTAGAAAAATCCTCGACCGCGCAGGTCAACGGCAGCTGGTTCCAGAACCCCGTTGCAGCCTGGCTGTCGTTCAGCGTGTATCGGACCTCGTGACCCACCTCGTCGCGAACGATCATAGTGCGCTCTTCCATGGACTCCTCCTCACGTTGTTCCGGCGTCGGAGTTGTATCCTCCGCCGCATACGATCCGGACTGCTCGGCAGCAGGCTGCTCGGCAGTATTTGAAGCACAACCCGCCACACCCAGCAGGCAAGTTCGCGACGACACTTATTTCTTGAACGACAAACACGGGCCGAGGACCTCGCCCGTGGCCAGGTACTGGTAGGTTGGGAACTCGAAGAGCACCGGCTTGACCTTGGCATAGTCGATCTTGCCGCGCTCGTCGAGATTCTCCTCGTCCACGTAGGTGCCGTCGATAGTGCAGATAAAGGTCTCGAAGCCCGGCGTCTCGTACACGTCCGCAACCGCGCAGGCCACGGCGACCGGCGCCTCGGTGATGTACGGCGCACCGTTCTCGGCGGCCTCCCAGACGAAGAGCTCGGCTTTGCTTTCCTTCGCGCCCGAGACCGAGCCGGCCACATCCACCGCCGGCAGCATGCCCTCGCTCACAAGGTTGATCGAAAGCTTGCCCGTCTCTTTGATGTGCTGGTTGATGAAGTGCGCGGCGGCGAGGCTCACGGTCACGCGATCGTGCCCCATGATGCCCACGTGCGCAACGAGCGTCCACGTGGGATCGCCGCCGTTCATCGCACCGACAACGGTCACGGGCATAGGGTACAGCGCCAGCGCGGTTCCAATATTCTTCTTCATGATGTGCTCCTGACTGTTTGTACTACCGGGGCTGTGTGGGCGCAGCTGGCGGTCCAGGTTGCCCCGAAAGAGGAGGGCATAGGCCTTAGGGCCATGCCCGACGATTGAGGGGCAAGATGGGCCGCCAGATGTGGCCGAACTCAAATGCAAAATTCCCTCTGTCCTAATTTTGCATTAAATGCGTATTTTCAAGCGCTCCTCGCCGCGCTGCCCTCGGGCTGCGGGCTTGCGGCGCCCGTGATCGCCGAGGTATGGGCGGGCATCGCCAACGCGCACCAAAGCTACTTCCGCCTTGGCGACCTGCTCTTTTCCATCGTCGAGACCAACGTGGCGCTCGAGCGGCTCATTGAGTTCAAGCGTGCCTATTACGAGCATCGCGACGCTCTGGCAACGCGACTGGCCGAGTTGCTCGGCACCGGGGAAGCGCGCGGCGCGTGGGCCATCGAATCCGTGTACTACCACGCGGTGGGCATGTCTGGCTCGTGCGCCGCGAACCCGCTCGTTGCGCAGGCGCTCGAAGCAATTGGGGTCGACCGCAGCAATTTCGACTTCCGCGCCGAGATGAGCGAGTTCATCGGCATGTGCCTCGACCATATTGCCAAACGGTAAGAAACGCGACTGCTTGCCTGACATCGGTGTCACGCCATCGCCGGGCCCCCGACGTTCGGGCGTTTTTCGCATCATAGAGCCGAGAGCACGTGTTTTGCGTACATCCCGCCCGGCCAGCGGAAGACCGATACCGCACGAGAGCATCCCGGACGGCATCGGTCAAAACGAATTGCAAAAAATCCTCTGTCCTATTTTTGCACGTTGGGGTCGGTGGTGCCGGCAAGGGGCTTCTCACCGGGACGGGCGAGCGGGCCCACGAGCTCGTGCGCTACGTACGGCTCTTCCATGTAATCCAGTTCCTCGGCAGAGAGCTCAACATCAAGCGCCGCGACCGCCTCGTCCACGCGCTGCGGGCGCGAACATCCCACGATGGGTGCCTCAACGCCGCGCGCCCTGTGCCACGCAAGCGCCACCTGAGCCATCGGCACGCCATAGCGCTCGGCCACCTCGGCCACGCGCGCCACGATGGCCATATCGTTATCGCGCGCGCCGTCGTACTTGTTGACCATCACGGTGTCGGTGCGGCTGCGCGTGGAGTCGGAGTCCCAGGTCGGGCGCGCCAGGTGCCCCGAGGCGAGCGGGCTGTACGGCGTGAGCGCCATGTCGAACTGGCGGCACACGGGGATGAGCTCGCGCTCGTCTTCGCGGTACAGCAGGTTGTAGTGGCACTGCATGCTCGTGAACTTCGTCCAGCCGTGCTGCTCGGCCACCACCTGCATGTTGTGCAGCTGGTAGGCATACATCTCACTCGCGCCGAGCGCGCGCACCTTGCCCTCGCGCACGAGGCTGTCGAGCGCCTCCATGGTCTCCTCGATAGGCGTTGTGTAGTCAAAGCGGTGGATGATGTACAGGTCGAGGTAGTCGGTACCGAGGCGCTCAAGCGTGCCGTCGATCTCGCGCTCTATGGCCGCGCGCGAGAGGCAGCCCTCGTTGAAGAACACCTTGCTTGCAAGCACCACCTGGTCGCGCGCAATACCGAGGTCGCGCAGTGCCTGGCCGATATAGCGCTCGCTCGTGCCCTCTGCGTAGCAGTTAGCCGTATCAATGAAATTAATCCCCTGGTCGAGCGCGCGCTTGATGACCTCACGCGTGCCGTCCTGGTCGATGAGCCACTGATGGCCATGGCCCTCGGTGATCTCACCAAAACTCATGCCTCCCAGGCAAACCCTGGAAACTTCAATACCGGAATGACCGAGCGTTGCGTACCGCATGAACGCGCTCCCTTCTTTTTGAAAGACAACAGGTTGGCTGATGGGCTCGCGCCAAATCTACAGCCCCTCTACCCAGCGCTTTATCTCTGCCTCACGCGCGCCGTTGAGCAGACGCGCCGGGCGAAAGCCCGCGGCCGTCGCGCACACGCCGCGGAAGCGCTCGTCGATCGACCCCGTACCGCTACCGCCCGACGTGCAAAACGGCACGACAGTCGCGTTTGAGAAATCATATGCCTCGAGGAAGGTATCGATGATTGAAGGCTCACGGTACCACCAGATGGGAAAGCCAACGAATGCCGTGGAGTATGAGCCCATATCATCGACGGTACCCGCGATGGCCGGGCGACACGCAGGGTCGTTCATCTCGATGGTGCTGCGGCTCTGCTTGTTCGTCCAATCGAGGTCCGCCCGTGTATAAGGCACCTCGGGCGCTATCTCGAACAGGTCGCCGCCCGTCACGGACGCGATCTGCTGCGCCACGCGGCGCGTCACGCCGCTACACGAAAAGTAGGCTACCAGCGTCTTTGCCATTGCTATCAGCTCCTTTCGGCGCCGCGCTAGACGGCGCTCAAGCCATCTGCTGCCTTTATCCTAAAACTTGGAGCCAGCTCTAAGGCAAGGGCGAACTAGAGTTTCAGCTTTTGGGCACTTGAAGGAAGACCTGCCATGTATAGGGCAGCCGTCGCATAGAAAAACCCCAGCTAAAAGAAGCGCCGCGCACCTGGATACTCCGGGTGCGCGGCGCGAAGTGCCCAAAAGTTGAAATGGCACTCTCTCGCAAAGACTACGAAGGCACGTGAGGGGCGAGAAGTCTAATCCCTGCGGCCAAAGAGCGAGAGCAGGCGAATGAACACATTAAGAATGTCCAGGTAGAGGTCGATGGCGTACCACAGCGCATTCGAAACCGTGGGGACCGCCGTCGATGCGCGGAACACGTCGTAACCGATGAACCCGCAGAATATCACGATGACAGCAAGGTCGATGAACGTCTGGCCCACGCCCAGGAACATCAAGATAAGCTGGACAACAAACAATGCGATCAGCGCTGTGATGAGCACGCCCTGAATACGCTGGAAAAATTGCGGGAACATAATGCCCGCAGCACCGAACACGATCATGATGCCCGCCGTCGCCGAAAACGCGAGCGAGATGGTCTGCATGTCGTACATGCCCAGAATCAGCGAGGTGGAGAACCCAAACGTCAGCGTGAAGAGGGCATAGCCGATAAGGCCCATGGGGAGGCTTTCCTTACTACGCCCGATGCTCATCACGATGCAGCCCGCGATGCTGCCCACGAGCATGCCGATGGTGAGGGCAAACGGGTTCCTCAGCATGAACAGCATGAACTCATACGTGCCCGTGATGTACGAGCACGCCGCCATGATGACAAACGATAAGAGCACGAATCCGGTGAGCAGGACATTATATAGGCGGCGAGAGATGAGCTTGGGCGCTGGCCCCTCCCGATAGATGGGGCCATCGAAAGGCTGCTGCCCGTAGCGCTCGACTTCGTTCATGATTCCTCCGATCAACTGGGGCCTCAGTGCCCCGTTCCTCCCAGTGTACCCAATCAACGGGAATCTCACCAGCTCGCCGGGCACTCATCCTCGCCGAGCGCTTTGCCATGCTGGGCGCCTGGCATTGCCGGAAAGCGCGCATGGAGCCTTTACGATGCCGGATGCGCCTCGGCATCGATTCGCGCGATACGCTGGTGGCCGAATACAAGCACAAGGACCGGGAACGACGCGACGAGCACGCTCGCCAGCAAAAGCGTCCCCTGGACCCCGAGCATCGCGGCAAGCCAAGGCGACATAAGCAGCGGAATAACGCCACCCGCACTGGCGCCGAACGTCATCATGGAATTCGCGCGGCCGATCACCTCAACTTCGGCGTGCATCTGCACCAGCGTGTTCTGCAACGGAACGATCATGCCGAAGGCAAGCCCCAAAAGCACCTGCCCCACAAGAGCGACCAGCACGTACGGCGTGCCCACATACACCAAGCAACCGATTCCCATGCCGCAAAGCAGGACAAGGAGCGTCTGCACGGTCACGCGGCGCACCGGAATGCGCAGCACGAGCAGCGCGCCCGCCACCGCGCCCACGCCAGACGCGGCAGAGAGCCAGCCCATCCACGCAACGCCCACCTGAAGGACGTCGCGGTAGTAGAGCGATTCGAGCGGGTCGAGCGCGCCATAGCCCAGATACGAGAGAAAGCCCGCCCAAAAGAGGAAGGAGAGCGCCGCGTTGGAGAAAACGGCGCGGATGCCCTCGATAAGCGACGAGCGCGAGCCGGCGGGGTGCCCACTCGGACCAAGCGACGAGCGCGAGCTGGCGGGGCGCCCGCTCGGACCGGCCGCACGGCAATCTGTTCCAGCGCCGGCAGAGCCCTCCGCCAGCTCCGCTGCCAACCCTGCATCTTGCCCGCCCCCTTCAGCGCGGACACCGATTACCGGGCGAAACCCCGCTGCCGGAATCACAGCGAGCACCACGCACGCGCCCATGAAAGCGAAGACAGCTCGCGTTGGCGCCACCGAGGCGATCGCTCCGCCGATAAGTGGCCCCACCACCACGCCAATATTCGACACGATGGAGAGCGCCGAGTTGATGCGCTTGAGCTCGATGGCGTCTGCCGTAAGGTAGGCCGGGTACGAGCGAGACACCGGCTCGAAAAAGCCCAGGCTGAACCCCAAGCATGCCGCGCCAAAGGTGAGTGCGGACACGTCGCCGCCAAACACGATGCAAAACGCGTCAACAGCAAGCATGACGATGACGAGCAACGCGAAGTGCAGCCGGGGGCCTCGCGCGTCGAGATACGCTCCGCCGGCAAACGACCCTACGATTTGGAAGAGGTTGAGCAGCGCCACCACGACGGCGGTCGAAGCGACCTCACCGTCCATGCTGTAGGTGAGCGTGCCGAGCACACCGATGAAATAGCAGGACTGAATACCTACGTATATGAGAAAGCGCATGAGCACGAGACGGCGCGCCGCCGGTGCGAGCGCGCGAGCCTCGGCAAGAATACGGTCGAGCATAGGGGCTCCTTGGATTCGAGCGATGGTGCGGGCAGAGAACGAACGCAGTGCGCCCGCTACGGTTCGTAGACGAATCCTTGTGTCATGCCACGTCCCCCATCATCCGAGGCCCCAGTATGGGCACCACTCTAGCACAACGGATGCGCACCCTGGGTGGCAGGAGCGAGCCCCGCGCAACCGAGAGGCCACCCTCCATCAGCTCGGATGCCCAGCCCCGCGTGCTGCGAGCCCCGCGCAACCCAGAGACTAGCTCAGCTCGAGCATGCCGGTATACAACTGGTAGTAGCGTCCATGCTGGGCAATAAGCTCGTCGTGGCTGCCGCGCTCTACAACGCGGCCCTGCTCGAGCACCATGATCGCGTCGGCATCGCGCACCGTGGAGAGCCGGTGGGCGATCACGAACGTCGTGCGCCCGCGCATGAGCTGATCCATACCGCGCCCAATGAGCATTTCGGTACGCGTGTCGATGGAACTCGTCGCTTCGTCCAAAATGAGAACCGGCGGGTCGGCCACGGCCGCGCGCGCAATGGCGAGGAGCTGCCGCTGCCCCTGGCTCAGGTTCGCCCCATCCGAGGTCACCATCGTGTTATATCCATCTGGCAAACGCCGGATGAAGCTATCGGCGTTGGCGATCTTCGCGGCAGCGCGCACCTCTTCGTCCGTCGCATCGAGCTTGCCAAAGCGAATGTTGTCGGCAATCGTGCCGGTGAACAGGTGCGTATCTTGCAGCACGATGCCGAGCGAGGAGCGCAGCGCGCTCTTCGCGATGTTCTTGACGTTGATCCCGTCGTAGGTGATCTCGCCGTGCTGCACGTCGTAGAAGCGGTTGATAAGGTTGGTGATGGTGGTCTTGCCGGCACCCGTGGACCCCACGAACGCGATCTTCTGGCCGGGCTTGGCAAAAAGGTTGATGTCGTGGAGCACCTCGTGCTCTGGGGTATAGCCGAAGTTCACGGCATGGAAGCGCACATCGCCGCGGAGCGGGATGAGGCCCGTCGTGAGCACCGTGCCGTCCGCAGCCATATTGCGCTCCGCCACCGGAACGAGCGCACCCCAGACGCCGATGCCATAGCCGTCAGGCACCTTCCAAGCCCATGCGTCCTCACCCGTCTTAACGAGCGTCACCTTGCCCTCGTCGGCCTCGGGCTCCACGCGCATGGCGGCAAACACGCGCTCCGCGCCGGCAAGCGCCGAAAGCAGGAAGTTCGACTGCTGCGTGAACTGGTTGATGGGCAGCGCCGTCTGGCGCACGAACACGAGATAGCTCGCGAGCACGCCCACATCGGTCTGGCCGGTGAGCGCCATCCATCCACCGAGCACGGCGACAATCGCATAATTCACGTAGCTGATGGACACCACCGCCGGCACCATCGACGCGGCATACGATTGGGCGCTTGTGCCCGCCACGCGCAGGCGCTCGTTCTTATCGCGAAACCCCGCGAGGTTCGCCTCCTCATGGTTGAAGACCTTCACGACCTTCTGCCCCGTGACCATCTCCTCGATGTAACCGTCGAGCTCGCCGAGCACCGACTGCTGCCGCTGATAGAAACCGCGGCTCTTGTTGGTCGAATAGCGAATATAGGCGAACATGCAGACATAGCCCACCACCACGACGAGCGAGAGCTGCCAATTCAAGATGAAGATCATGGCAAGCGTGCCCACGATTTGTATGGCGCTCTGGATGACCATGGCGAAGCTGTTGTTCATAGCCTCGGCCACGGTGTCCACGTCGTTGGTGAAGTAGCTCATGATATCGCCGCGATTGTGCGTGTCGAAGTAGCTCAGCGGCAGCTTTTGCAGGTGCGCAAAGAGATCGCGGCGGATGTCCACGAGCACTTTTTGCGCAGCGTGCACCATGACCTGCGTATACGCGAACGCTGCCACCACACCGGCAGCGTAGATGAGGGCCGTAGCGATGATGCCTGCCACGAAGTCCGCATACGCGCCGCCCGCGAGGCTATCGACCACGGGCCGGATCATGTACGTGCCGAGCAGGTTGGCGATAGCCGACACGCTCACCAGCAGCGCCACCGCCAGAAAGAGCAGCTTATGGCGTCCCATATACGCGAGGAGCTCACGCAGCGTTGCAATGAGATCCTGCGGCTTGTTCCCAGGCGCAGCCATTACCGCTCACCCCCTTCTGATCCCTTTTGGGACGGGGTCGTTTTGACCCACTCCCCGTTCTCGGGCGCGGCCTGATGGTCTCTTTTGACCCCGTCCCCGCTTGGACCACCGTCCCCATTTGGACCATGCGTTTGAGATGCGTAGATTTCCTGGTAGATGCTATCGCTCGCCAAGAGCTCGGCATGGGTGCCCACGGCATGCACGCGGCCGTCGTCGAGCACGACGATCTGGTCCGCATCCGCTACGGAACTCACGCGCTGGGCGATGATGATCTTCGTCACGCCGGTAAGCGCAGCGAGGCTCGCGCGAATATCGGCATCGGTCGCCGTGTCCACAGCCGAGGTCGAATCGTCAAAGATGAGCACGCGGGGCCGCCTGAGCAGGGCGCGAGCAATGCAGAGGCGCTGCTTCTGCCCGCCCGAAACGTTCACGCCGCCCTGCCCCAGGTCGTACTCGAGCCCACCGGGCAGCCGGTCGAGGAACTCGTCCACGCGGGCACGGCGGCATGCCTCGAGCAGATCTTCGGTCGTTGCCTTGGGATTCCCCCAGCAAAGGTTCTCGCGAACCGTACCGCTGAACAGAACGTTCTTCTGTAGCACGATCGAAACCGCGTTGCGGAGCGCTTCAAGATCATAGCTGCGCACATCCCGCCCGCCTACGAGCACCGAACCCTCGCTCGCATCGTATAACCGCGGTATGAGCTGCACGAGCGTCGTCTTGCCGGAACCGGTGCCACCGAGCACGCCGACGGTCGAGCCGGCGGGTATGCTCAGGTTCACGTGCTCAAGCGCGTTCTCGGCAGCATCCGCGCGATACTTGAACGACACGTCGCGAAACTCCACGGACCCATCGGCCACCTCGGTGATGGGGACCTCCGGCGAAACGAGGTCGACCGGCTCATCCAGCACCTCACAAATGCGATGGATGCTCGCCAACGAACGCGTGAGCAGCAGGAACACGTTCGAGATCATGATGAACGAGTTCAAAATCTGCATGACGTATGAAAGGAACCCGGTCAGCTCGCCCACTTGGAGCTCCCCGCCCAGGATCATCTGGCCGCCGAACCACATGATGAGCGTTGTCGCCGTGTAAAGCGAGACGTACAGCACGGGCATATTCAGCACCGCGAACTTGAACGTCTGCTCGCTCGTGCGCGCTAAGCCCTCGTTGACCGCGCGAAATTGCGCGCACTCGTAGTCCTCGCGCACGTATGCCTTCACGGCACGCACGGCGGTAAGCATCTCCTGAACTACGTCGTTGAGCCTATCCACCGTGGTTTGCAACACGCCGTAAAGGGGCCCCACATGACGCACGATGAGCGCAAGCGCCACGATCATGAACGGCGAGACTCCCACGAACACGAGTGCAAGCTGCATGTTGAGATAAAACGCCAGGCCGAAGCCGATAACAAGCATCACCGGCCCACGCACCATCGGCCGAAATCCCGCGTTGAGCGCGTTCTGGATCACGGTGACGTCGGTGGTCATGCGCGTGATGAGCGACGAGGTCTCGAAGTGATCGAGGTTCGCGAAGCTCATCTCCTGCACGTGCTCGTACTCCGCGGCGCGAAGCCGTGCGCCGAGGCCATACGTAGCGCGGGCGGCGTGACGTGCGTAGAGCTGGCCTGTGATGAGCGAGAGGGCGGCGCATGCAAGCATGAGCACGCCCTGGCGGAATATGAAGTCGAGGTCGCGGGTAGCCACGCCCACATCGATGATATCGGCCATGAGGATGGGGATGACCATCTCGAACGCGCTCTCGATGACCACGAGGAGCATGCCGAGGATCGCGTCGCGGCGATAGGGACCAAGGAAACCGACGATGCGGCGGAGTTCATGCATGGGATGCCTCCTCAGGAGCAGAGGGCTGGCTAAGAGCAGAAGCGGGCCGGGACTCCTCTCCCGCAGGCATGGGATCTAGCCGCTCCGTAGCGGGCCGGGACTCCTCCCCTGCCAGTTGCCGCCCGTAGGCACGCAGGTTCGCATGTGCGCGAACCAGGTAATCTGCAAATGCGGCGCGCTCCTCGGGCGTGAAGCCCTCCAACATGGCCGCCGCCTCCTCACGACACGCGGCACCCCACGATTGGGAGACGCGCTTGCCTTCCGCCGTGAGCGAGACCACCTTGCTGCGACGGTCATCGGCCGCGGGCGCTATGGCCACAAGCCCTTTCTTGCTGAGCGCATCGAGCATGCGCGAGACGCCCGCAGGGTCGAGCTCATAGTATTCAGCGAGGCCGCGGGGCGAACTCGGACCGTTTTCCTCAAGATATGAAAGCAGCCTGGGCTGCCCGGTGCCAAGGCCGATGCTCGCCATGAATGGATGCATGAGCTGCCGCTGCGCATGGCTCGTGCGGTAAAGCAATGCACGGAATTCAAACAGGTCGGGATCTTCCACGCCGATCCATCCCCTTAATTACTTGATATATCAACTGTTGATGCGTCAAGTAATAATCCTGAGCAAAGCTGCTGTCAAGCAACAACCCCTGCGTACATAAGCGCGAAATAAAACGGGCTCGACCATCGCTCCGAACGCAGCCGGGTGCTGCCTAAGGTGACGGTTGGCCCCCTTGCGTGACGGCATCGCTCCAGGCGCAATCGGGGGCAGTGCCATCGGAAAGGGCTACGCCAGCTGAAACCGCTCCATCGGGGCTGCGCCATTGGGGCTGCGTCATCGTGGCCCGCACCAGCTTGGTCGTGCTCCAAGCTCCATCGCAATGCCGCAAAGAATCCGATTTCGCTCGTCGGAACGGTTTTCTGGCTACTTTTCGTCAATTTGCGTGGTGCTGTGATTCCAACAGAGCTTCAAACTGCCCGCAATGTTCCGATATTCGGCGCGTTTATCAACCTGTCCAGGCATTTTGCCGCACGTGAACGGGAACCTGGGCTCTCAAGCCCACGTGCGCCGTGAGCCAATCACGCAAATTGACGAAAAATAGCCAATTGCGGCGTATAAACGAGCAAACTAGGGCGCCGTTCCCTGAAAACGCCGAGCCAGTCGCCCAACATCCTGCCGCTACAACGCCCTAGGCCCGCGCGAGGCCCTCGGACCGGGCGGCTTCGGCCACGGCGGCGGCAACCACGGGCACGACGCGCTTATCAAGCGCCGAAGGCAGGATATAGTCGGCCCGCAGCTCATCTTCCCCCACCATGCCGGCGATGGCGTGCGTCGCGGCAACCATCATGCCGTCGCTGATATCGCGCGCACGCACATCAAGCGCTCCGCGGAACACGCCGGGAAATACGAGCACGTTGTTGATCTGGTTGGGGAAGTCCGAGCGCCCGGATGCGCATACAGCGGCGCCCGCAGCCCGCGCCTCGTTGGGCATGATTTCGGGCACGGGATTTGCGAGGGCGAACACGATGGGATGGGGAGCCATGCTTCGCACCATATCTTGAGATAGCACGCCGGCAACGCTCACGCCCACGAACACATCCGCGTCTGCAAGCGCGTCGGCGAGCGAACCCGTAACGCCACGTGGGTTCGTTTGCGCCGCAATGCGCTCCTGCGCGGGATTCATGCCCGGCTTTCCCTCATAGAGCGCACCGTCAACGTCGCAAAGCACGATGTCGCGCGCGCCGAGCTCGAGCATGAGCGATGCGATGGAGATGCCCGCCGCGCCCGCGCCCGAGAACACGATGCGAGCCGTTGCGAGCTCCCTCCCGGTAAGGCGGCACGCATTGATGAACGCTGCGCTCGCCACGATCGCGGTGCCGTGCTGGTCATCGTGGAAGATGGGGATATCGCAGACCTCTTTGAGCCGCCGTTCCACCTCGAAGCAACGCGGAGCCGAGATATCCTCGAGGTTGATCCCGCCGAAACTGCCGGATATGAGCCGAATGGTCTCAACGAGCTCGTTCACGTCTTGCGTGCCTACGCACAGCGGGAAGGCATCGATGTCGGCAAACGATTTGAAGAGCGCGCACTTACCTTCCATGACGGGCATGCCCGCGACCGGACCGATGTTGCCAAGGCCCAGCACCGCCGAGCCGTCGGTAATCACCGCGACCAGGTTCCCACGGCGCGTGTAGGTATACGAGAGGTCCGGATCGCGCTGAATCTCGAGGCATGGAGCGGCAACACCCGGCGTGTACGCAATCGCAAGGTCCTCCGCCGTCTCCACCGCAGCGCGACTCACGACCTCGATCTTTCCGTGCCACGCCGCGTGCTGCTCAAGCGCCCGCTCGCCAATACTCATTGCGACCTCCTTCTCAAAATGATAAAACGAACCGGGTTCGTTTTATCATTTTGCTGGCAACGTGCCCGTGGCGAGCACGCGCTCAAGCTGTTCCTCGTCGAGCACGGGCACGCCCAAGCTTTCGGCCTTGGTGAGTTTACTTCCTGCACCGGGGCCTGCCACCACGTAGCTCGTCTTCTTCGAAACCGAGCCCGTAACCTTGGCGCCGAGCGCCTTGAGCGCCGCGCCGGCCTCGTCACGCGTCCGGCGCTCAAGCGTACCGGTAAGCACAAAGGTCAAGCCCGCAAGCGGCTGCGCCTCCGCAAGGTCAACCGAGACGCCGGTTTCCTCGGCCGCGCGCGCCGCCTCGCCCGAAAGGTCCTCTTCCAGCGTAAGGCCGGCAACGCGCAGGCGCTCGAGCACCGCCAGGTTCTCCGGCACGCTGAAGAACTGCTTCACGCTCGCCGCGATCTTGGGCCCCACGCCGTCGATGGCCGCGATATCCTCTTCGTTTGCCACAACGAGCGCATCGAGGGTGAGGAAGCGCCGCGCAATGGCCTCGCCCACGCTCTTGCCCACGTGCCTGATTCCCAGCGCGAAGAGCACGCGCGAAAGAGGCTGCTGCTTCGACTTGTTGAGCTCATCGATGACCTTGGCCGCAATGGTCGCGCCCACGGGGATGGAATCGCCCGCGCGCACGCCGCGACGCTTATCGTCTTTAAGGTAGGTGCGGCCCGTGTCGAGCGCGGCGACAGTATCGGCGGTAAGCGTGTAGAAATCGGCCACGTCGCGCACGAGGCCCGCCTCCATGAGCTTATCAATGAGCTCGTCGCCCACGCCGTCGATATCCATGCAGCCGCGACTCACCCAGTGCGCCAAGCGCTCCTTAGTCTGAGCAGGGCAATCGATGGACACGCAACGGTAGGCGACCTCGCCTTCCTCGTGCACCACGGGACTCCCACAGGCAGGGCACGTCGCGGGCATATCCCACTCCTGCGCGCCCTCGGGGCGCTTCGCGAGCACCGGGCCCACAACCTCGGGAATCACGTCGCCAGCCTTATGGACGACGATGGTATCGCCCTCGCGCACGTCCTTGCGACGGATCTCGTCGATGTTGTGGAGCGTCGCGCGGGCGATGGTAGAGCCGGCCACCACCACCGGGTCGAACTCCGCGACCGGCGTGAGCACGCCCGTGCGGCCCACCTGGATGCGAATCTCGCGCAGCACCGTCTCCTTCTCCTCGGGCGGGAACTTGAACGCGATGGCCCAGCGCGGGGCGCGCGCCGTGAAGCCCAGCTCGTCCTGCAGAGCAAAACTGTCGACCTTCACCACCACGCCGTCGATATCGTAGTCGAGGTCCGCGCGGTGGGCGAGCGCCTGCGCACAGAACTCGTGCACCTCGGCGGGGGTGGTGCAGCGCGCGACGTTGGGGTTCACCGAGAAGCCGGCATCGCGCAGCCATGCGAGAAAGTCGTGCTGCGACGTCACATGCAAAGGAGCGGTATCGGCAACGGCATACAGGAAGGTAGCCAAGTCGCGACGGGCCGTGACCTTGGGATCCTTTTGGCGAAGGCTTCCCGCGGCGGCGTTCCGCGGGTTGGCAAAGGGGTCGCGCCCCTCGGCATCCGCCTCTTCGTTCAGGCGCAGAAAGCTCCCCTTGGGCATGTATACCTCGCCGCGCACCTCGATGGCCGTAGCAGCATCGGCCCCCATGTGAGCGAGCGCCGTTTCGGAAAGCCGCGCCGGGACGTCCTTGATGGTGCGCACGTTGAGCGTCACGTCCTCCCCCGTCGTGCCGTCACCACGGGTGGCCGCGCGCACAAAGAGCCCGTTTTCGTAGGTGAGAGCCACGCCCAGGCCATCGATCTTGAGCTCGCAGGTATAGGTGGCTTGGCCCGCACCGAGCGCTGCCTCCGTGCGGTCGAGCCACTCATCGAGCTCATCGAGGTTCATGGCGTCATCCATGGAATACATGCGCGCCATGTGCGTGACCGATTGGAACTGCGGCGACACGTACCCGCCCACGCGCTGCGTGTAGGAATGTGCCGTCACGAGCTCGGGATACGCTGCCTCCAGCTGCTGGAGCTCCACGAGCATCTTGTCGAACGCCGCATCCGTAATCTCGGGAGCGTCCAGGGCATAGTAGCGATATGCATGGTATTCCAGCTGGTGGTTGAGCTCCGCCGCCCGAGCTGCGGCCGCGCGGCGCTCCTCGTCTGCGCGCTCCGACGTTGGCTCATGGCTCTCGGCTGCCTCATCCGATGCGCGGCTCAAATCAAACAGGCTCTGCTGCTCTGTCATAGTTCTCCCATCACCTATTGGTCGCTTTCATAGCGTAACATCTCGCTCGCGCAAAAGGTTCTTTGTCCCAATTTCACATGGAGAGCGGCTCGCGCAGCCAATACCCAAACATCAAAAGGCCCGCCGCGGATGCGTTCCGCAGCGGGCCTATCGGTTCGCCATGTCAGATGAGGGGCTATCCCTCATTTGGCATTACATGAGTCCCTCGAGGTACTGGCGCAGCTCCTCTTCGCTGAGCGAGTTACCGGAGCCTTCACCCGTCGTGCCGTCCTGGCTCTCGGTCTGCACCTCGGCATCGGAGCCAAGCGTCACATCCACCTCGATGGTCTCGTCGTCGCGCACCACGGTAAGCGTGACCGTATCGCCGATGCTATGCTCGCGCGCTGCGATGATGAGACCGTCGGCCGAGGTAATCTGCGTGTCGTCGACCGCGGTAACGATATCGCCCTCGCGGAGCCCCGCCTCCTCGGCCGGACTGCCGGCGTTCACGGAGTTCACGTACGCGCCCTCGCTGACCGCAAGATTGTTCTGGCGAGCGGAGTACGCGTTCACCGTGGTCACCGTCACGCCGATGTACGGGTGCGCGGGGGTCTCGCCATCGATGATCTGCTGAGCGATGTTAATCGCGTAGTTCACCGGAATGGCAAACCCAACACCCGAGCTCGAGCCGGAGTAGGACTCGATCATCGAGTTGATGCCGATCAGCTCGCCGTTGTCGTTCACGAGCGCGCCGCCCGAGTTACCGGGGTTGATGGCGGCATCGGTCTGGATCATGTTCGCGTAGATCGTGGTGCCGGAAGTGGACTGCATAGCGGTCGAGCGGTAGAGCGCGCTCACGATGCCCGTGGAGACGGACTGCTCGTTGCCGAACGGGCTACCGATTGCCATGACCCACTCGCCAACCGTGAGGCTGTCGGAGTCGCCGATCTCGATAGGCGTGAGCGAGCTTGCGTCCGCGCCCTGCAGGCGAATGACTGCAAGGTCACTCGACTCGTCCTGCCCCACCAGCTCGGCTTCGTAGCTCGCGCCATCGTTCGTTGAGACGTTGATGGTCGTCGCACCCTGGATGACATGGTAGTTCGTGAGGATGTTGCCATCGGTATCGAGGATCACGCCCGACCCGATGCCTCCCTCGCCGGAGCCCTCGTTCACCGCCGTGATGGAGACCACCGAGGGCAGCGCCTTGGCAGATACCGCCTCGGCGAGCGTCGTATCCTCGGCATCGATCTGAATCGTCTGGTTCGAGCCGCTATCCGAAAGTGCAGGCGCATCTACGTTAGTGCTGCCGATGCGAAGCGCGCCGGTCATGACCAGCGCGATCACAAGCACCGCGCCAACCACCAGGCCGGCGAGCGACGAGACGAAGACCGGGAGCTTCTTAGTTTTCGTCTTCACCACGGTATGGGTGACCGTTTCGGCCGGCGCGGAGGGCGCCTGAGACGAACGAGGGTCGCGACCCGCGCCAGACATGCCTGCGCCTGCTGCTGCCTGCGGGGCGGCGTACTGCTGCGTTTGTTGCGCCTGGCCCGCGGTGCCGGAGGGGTTTGCCCACGAGGCACCGGATGGGGCCGCATGGGTGCCTGCCTGTGCGGCGCCAGCCTGCGGAGAGCCAGCCTGTGCGCTCCCCGTCTGAGGCGCGGTCGGCTGCGTAGGAAACGCACTCGCAGGGGCTGCCCCCTGCGGCGCCTGAGGTGTGGGCTCGATCTCTATGCGCGGTGAGGACGCCGTGCCCTCGCCCGTCGCGGTCCCCTCGGGACGCTGGGGATACTTCTCATCCATCGTAGCTGCTTCCTTTCAACTTCCATACAGAATCGTTGTTCAGCAAGCGTTGTACCCAAGCCCGCGCGTTTGCACGAGACAACACGCGAGCTTCAGTCATTTTTAACTAATTGTAACGGCACGTGAGAGGTATCGCGCTATCGGAAACCGGCCTATCGCCGCACGTCGCAAGCCGGCCTATCGGGCGCGACCTAGGGAAACGCTGATTGCATCTTCGGGGAGATCGTGATTTCAGCTTTTGGGCACTTCGGGGCGGAGGGCCCGAGTAGCCGCATCGCGGCCGGGAGGGCGCCGGCCGCCTGAGCTGCGACTTTCCCCTCCCCTCGCTCGCGCATAGCTGCCCGCCGCAAGCCGGCGCCAACACACGCTAGTCTTTGAACAGGTAACCCACACCGCGGACGGTGGTGATGTGCGCGGCGATCTGCGGGCCCACCTTCGAACGAATGCGACGGATGTGCACGTCGACGGTACGCGTGCCGCCGCAGTACTCAAAGCCCCACACGCGATGCAGCAGCACCTCGCGCGAATAGGCCCGGTTAGGATGAGTGGCCAAGAACGAGAGCAGCGAGTACTCCATGAGCGTGAGGTCGACGGGCTCGTCATCGAGATAGACCTGATAGGTCGCGAGGTTGATGACGAGGTTATCGATATGAAGAATGTCGTCGAGGTTGAAGGAGTCGTCATCTCCCATAAGGCGACGCGCACGTGCCTCGAGCTCCGCGGGGCTCGCCGAAGCGCAGATGAAGTCGGAGCGGGAGTGCGCGGGCAGGCGCAGCGACGGAAGGGTCTCGTCGTCTACGATCACGAGCATCGGGATGCCGCCGCGGTCCTCGAGCCATTTCGCGATCTGGTCGATGCGGTCGTTGCGAATGCCATCCCCATCGAGCATCAGCAGGTCAAAATCGTGTGCCGCGTTAGGAGAATCGGGAGTCGCCAAGCTCACCTCCACACCCAGCGATTGGGTGAGGGTCCGGGCAAACTCGTGGAACCGCGTTGTCCTGGCCATAAACAAAATGCACTTCTCGGCCATGCAGCACCTCCTAACGCGTTGCTTTATCTTACCGTAAAACACCTACCACTTGCAGCGCAGATGCGCATTTCCGCACGTAGGATGGGTCTTAAAACCCTTCCTGCGGCCCTTCGCGCCTCCGCCGGCCCGTGCCCGTTGCCGGAACCTTCAACTGACCGGCCAGACGGCACGCTCAGCTGCACGGCGGGCACAAGCTCGTTACCGCGCAGCCACCCGAACTTCGCTAGGAATTTGCGAAGTAGTGCTTGATCTCCCACTCGGTGACCGTCGAGGTGAACTTCGCCCACTCGGCGCGCTTCTTCTTGAGGAAGAACGAGTGGATATGCTCACCGAGCGCGTCCTTCATAAACTGGGAGTCCTCGAAGTAATCGAGGGCCTCGTCGAGACTGCGCGGCAGGGGAGCATAGCCGGTAGCGGCCAGCGCCTCGGGGCCCTGGTTGAGCATTTCGGCCGTAGCCTCGGGCGGTAGCTCCAGCTTTCGCTCGATACCGTCGAGGCCGGCGGCGAGCGTCACCGCGTTCACGAGATAGGGGTTCGACATCGGGTCCGGGGAGCGCAGCTCGATACGTGTGGAGAGCTGCTTGCCCGGCTTGTAGATGGGAACGCGGATCATCGCAGAGCGGTTGCGCAGCCCCCACGTGGCGGACTCGGGCGTATTCCCCTCGCCCGTGGTGAGGCGCTTGTAAGAGTTGACCGTGGGGTTGGTGATGGCGCTGATCTCTTGCGCATGCGCAAGGATGCCCGCCATGTAGTGCTTGGCAAGATCGGAAAGATGGTACGTGTTGTCGTCCTCGCCCCAGAAGACGTTGTTCCCCTGGCGATCGAAGAGCGACTGGTGGAGGAACATGGCGCTCGACGGCGCCCCTGCGATGGGCTTGGGCATGAACGAGGCATGGATATCGGACGCATAGGCCTCGAGCTTGATGATGTACTTGGCCGTCATGATGGCATCCGAGGTAGTGAGCGCCTCGGCATGGCGCAACGAGATGCCGTGCTGCGACTTACCCGACGAATGGAAGGTGTACTCGACCGGGATGCTCATCTTCTCGAGGGTGAGCACGGTGTCACGGCGCAGGTCGCGCGCGGAATCAGACGGCATGAGATCGAAGTAGCCCACCTCGTCCATGGGAACGGGCGTGTGGTCGTCGGGGAAGTAATAGTATTCGAGCTCCGTGCCGACGTTCATGATGTATCCGGACGACTCCGCCTTGCGGAACATGCGACGCAGGCACTCGCGCGGATCGCCCTCGAAATACGTGCGGTCGGGCTTGCGAATGTCGCAGAACACGCGGGCCACGCCGTCGTGCGAGGGACGCCAGGGAAGCACCTGGAACGTGGACGGGTCCGGGAAGGCGAGCATGTCGGCCTCCTCGGGCGCGGTGAATCCTTCGATGGCAGAGCCGTCGAAGCCGACGCCCTCCTCGAAGGCGACCTCGAGGTCTTCGGGGCTAATGGCGAAGCTCTTGAGCCTGCCGAGCACATCGGTAAACCAGAGATGCACAAAGCGGATGCCGCGCTCCTCGACGGTGCGAAGAACGAAATCGATGTTCTGCTGCTGATCCATGAGCCAGTGTCCTCCCTAATACTGGGGTTCACACAGTACACGCACGTACCTGTTCACTGTGCCATACGATTGTTTCAGCAGCGTTTCCGGGGCACGGTAGGCGGTGCCCGCAAAATGGTGCAGCGAGCCCAGTTTGACAAAACGAACCCGGTTCGTTTTATCATTCTACTGTGCCTAAAAATGAGAAAACGAACCGGGTTCGTTTTATCACTTTACGCTTTGCTCGAGCTCCTGCGCCACGGCGTCGACGCCCTTCATGGCCGGGCAGCTCTTCTTGGTGCTCGAACTGCAATGCCCCGTGCAGACGCCCGCCGAAGCGCAATCCGCGCACGACCCCTTGCGCCGCACACGCACGCACACCGCCACGAACGCGACGGCCACCAATGCGAGCACGATGATGTCGGCCAAAGAAAGCACCGCGTTCACCTCCTACGATACGATCATCGTACCCCATGCAGCTAAGACGCATGGGGCACGCATAGCTTCTCCAACGCGGAGCGGATCCCATCGAGGCTGGAAACTGTTGGATAACAGAGGGGATGGGCGCCACGAGCAATCCGCTCCGAGTTGAAGGCCAGGGCACCGAGCGGGCGCCATGCAGGTACCGTGCGGGCGCCCTGGCGAGCAACCGAATCTTATACGGGCAAGAGCCCCATCTTATGCAGCAGCGGCAGCAGGAGCCACACCATCGTCCTCGCCCATAGCTCCCTTAGGCATGGGCCTGAAGAGCTGGAAGAGGATGAGCGCGATGAATGCGAAGGCCACGACGGTCCACAGCCCAAACTCACCGAGCACGATGAGGTTATAGAGCTGGTTGATGATGAGGCCCACGACCCACGCGAAGGCGCACTCGTAGCCCAGCGCGATGGCGGTCCACTTGCCGGAGTTCATCTGGGCGCGGATGGTGCCCATGGCCGCGAAGCACGGCGCGCAGAGCAGGTTGAACGCACCGAAAGCGGCGATGGCGCCAGCGCTTGGGAACATGGCGGCGAAGGCCTGCCAGAGCGCCGGATCGGTCTCGCCGGCATCGGCGATGTGCAGGAGCGACGCCGCCGTGGCGATCACGTTCTCCTTCGCCACAAGACCGGTGATCGACATAGCCGTGGCCTGCCACGTGCTGAAGCCGAGCGGAGCGAAGATCCATGCGATGGCGCCGCCGAGCATGGCGAGCACAGAGTAGTCGGTGAACTCCTCGGGCACGCCCTCCATGGCAGGCAGGAACCCGAAGGCGCCCGTGCCACCGTCCCAAGAGGCAACGCCGAAGTTCGACAGGAACCACACCACGATGGTGGAAGCGAAGATGATCGTGAACGCCTTCTTGACGTACGCGCTCACACGCTCCCAGATATGCAGCCACCAAGACTTCAGCGAGGGGAAGTGGTAGCTCGGCAGCTCCATGACAAACGGCGTGGGGCGGCCGGCGAAGAGCTTCGTCTTCTTGAGCATGATGCCCGAGACGATGACAGCCACGACACCCAGGAAGTAGAAGAGCGGAGCAATCCACGTGGCCTCGGCATCGCCCACGAGCGCACCCATGAGCAGCGCGATGATGGGAAGCTTCGCGCCGCAGGGGATGAATGTCGTGGTCATGACCGTCATGCGGCGGTCCTTCTCGTTCTCGATAGTCTTCGTAGCAAGCACGCCCGGCACGCCGCAGCCCGTAGAGACGAGCATGGGGATGAAGCTCTTGCCCGAGAGGCCGAAGCGACGGAACACACGGTCCATAACGAACGCGACGCGCGCCATGTAGCCGCAATCCTCGAGGAAGGAGAGGAGCACGAACAGTACGAACATCTGCGGGATGAAGCCGAGCACCGCGCCCACGCCAGCAACGATGCCGTCGTTTACCAGGCTGATCACGAGATCGCTTGCGCCGAGTGAGGTGAGCCAGCCCTCGACCACCATGGGTACGGACGGGAAGCTTTGGCCAAAGAGCTCGAAGCCCTCGCCGAAGAGGTTGTCGTTCACCCAGTCGGTGCCCGCGGTGCCGAAGGTAGAGATGGCCAGATAGTAAACCACGTACATGATGAGCAGGAAGATCGGCAGGCCGAGGATGCGGTTGGTGACGATGCGGTCAATCTTCTCGGACGTGCTCATGCGGGCAGGCGCCTTCTTGAGGCAACCGTCGATGATGTGCGCGATCACGGCATAGCGCTCGCCGGTGATGATGGACTCGGCGTCGTCGTCGCAGTCCTGCTCGCATTTGGCGATGAGCTCCTCCACGCGGTCGGCTGCGCTCTTGGCGAGGTTCACGAGCTTGGTTGCATCGGCGTCGCGCTCGAAGAGCTTAACCGCGTAGTAGCGGCGCTTGTGCACGGGCACCGAGCCGGGGAGCTGACCCTCGATGTGGTCGAGGACGTCTTCGATGGCAGAGTCAAACTTGTGCGGCGTCTTGCCGGAAGTGCTGCCCGCTGCCTGCTTGGCCTCGGCGATGAGCTTGTCGAGACCACGGTTCTTGAGCGCCGAAATCATGACGACCGAGCATCCGAGGCTCTTGGAAAGCGCCTCGGTATCGATCTTGTCGCCGTTCTTCTCCACGAGGTCGGCCATGTTGAGCGCCACAACCACGGGCACACCCGTCTCGATAACCTGGAGCGCGAGGTACAGGTTGCGCTCGAGGTTGGTGGCATCAACGACCTGGATGACCACATCGGGCTCGCCGCTCATGAGGTAATCGCGCGAGACGCGCTCCTCGGGGCTGTAGGGGCTGAGCGAGTAGATGCCGGGAAGGTCGGTGATGATCACGCTCTTGTCGGCGGAGAGCCTGGCCTCCTTCTTCTCGACCGTAACGCCGGGCCAGTTGCCCACATAGCCGTTCTGGCCCGTGATCTGATTGAACAATGTGGTCTTACCGCAGTTGGGGTTACCTGCCAACGCGATATGGAGCTGTGAAGCTGCCATGTAATCCTTCTTCCATAGGCTTTGAAACTTATTGCAAGTTACCGAGCTAGCAATCCTTAGCCCCTAACACCCCGAACCGGATCGTGGCGAACGCCCCGAAGCCTGAACTCCGCGGGACTTTGCGGTGCCTGGTTCCTGGATGGCTCGTGGCTGATTCCTGGGACCCGGGCCACAGCGAACCATTTGGTTCGCGGGAACCGGGTTTTCGGATGTCAATAAGCTGAGGCTAACAAATGTCACTGGAGCTGTGATATTTGTTAGATTCCGCTAACTCTACCTTCAAAAAAAGAGGTGCGCTGCACCAGAAGCTATGCGAGGCGCGACACGATGCCCCGCCCACCATGAGCGAGCGGCGCGCGACGTGCCTCGGCAATCGCCGCGTTACTGCACCTCAACAATCGCTGCCTCTTCCTTGCGAATCGAGAGCTCATAGCCGCGAACCGTGATCTCGATCGGATCGCCGAGCGGCGCAACCTTGACCACCGTGAACGGCGTGCCCTTGATGAGGCCAAGGTCCATGAGATGACGGCGGAGCGCCCCCTCGCCATGAAGCTTCACGATGGTGGACGAACCACCCACCTGCACATCTCCGAGCGTTTTCATTGCATCCCCCTTTCCACGTTCCGAACGGCGGAAGGCTTAACCGCGCGCGGGTCCGCCTTAAGCGGGCGCAGCACGCAGAGGCGTGCCTATGCCGTCATGACATGTGCGGCGACCTTCGCATCGAGGCCGAACCGCGCCCCCTTGATGGTCACGATGATGTTGCTGCCGCTCGAGCTCACCACGTGCACCTCTGAGCCCTCGACAAAGCCGAGGTTCTCGAGATGGTGCTTAATGTTCTCGTTGCCGCGCACGCGTGCGACCGTAACAGTGTCTCCGCTGTGGACCAGCGATAGCGGCATCGCTGGCATCTGCGGCCCCTGTCCCATGTCAAACCACCCGTTTCATCGTTTCCGTCTTACGATCCGTGCGCACCTTTGCCGCAGCATGCGGTGCGCAGCAGTTCACCTAAGTAAACTACCACGACAGCCACGCGAGGGGAAGATGAAATTAGCCATTGGTAACAAAAAAGTTTCTATTGGCACACTTTTCCCATGAGACAGTTGTGCCGGGTTAATCTGTCTCCTTCTCTGCTTCGCCGTCTCGGTAAACAAAACCCCGCCCGCAGAGGCGCGGACGGGGCCGAAACACAAGAGTGGAATAGATAAATGAGACAGATTAACCCGGCACGATTGTCTCGGAGACGGATTGACCTGGCACAACTGTCTCTCTACAGGTAGGAGAGCACCACCTGCATGGTGCCGGAGAGCTCCAGCGTATCGCAGGCGGAAAGGGCCAGCAGATGCGTTCCCTTCTTGACCTCCCGGCCGTTCACGACGCCCTCCCCCTCGATCACGCTGATGCACGTAAAGGGATGCGGCGTCTCGACGGCGAGCTCCGCAGGACACCCGTCCTCGCCAACGCGCACGAGGTCGACAGTGTAGCACTCGTTCTGCTCGAGCGTGGTCACGGGGCCCGAAAGCTCGACCTCGCCCGAGGTGAGCGGCGCGCAGTCGAAATCGATGACGTCGAGCGCCTGCTGCATGTGGAGAGGACGCAGCGTGCCATCGTCCTGCTTGCGATCGTAATCATAGACGCGATAGGTCACATCGCTCGACTGCTGAGATTCCAGAATCACCGTGCCGCCTTTGATGGCATGCACCGTGCCGGGGTCGATCTGGAAGAAATCGCCCGCCTTGATGGGGATCTCGTTCAAGAGCTCGCTCCAGCGCCCCTCTTCGACCATCTGGGCGAACTCCTCGCGCGAGTGAGCGCGCTGACCCACAACGATGGTCTGGCCCGGCTCGGCGGAGAGCACGTACCAGCACTCCTTCTTGCCCAGCGAGCCGTTCTCATGCTCGGCGGCGTAATCGTCATCGGGATGCACCTGGATAGAGAGGTCGTCCTTCGCATCGATGATCTTGACGAGCAGCGGGAACCGGTCGCCTTCGCAATTGCCGAAGAGCTCGCGGTGCTCGTCCCACAACCACGAAAGCGTCCTCCCGGCGTACTCGCCCGAGGCGATCTCGTCGTCGCCCGCCGGGTGTGCAGAGATTGCCCAGCACTCGCCCACGGGCCCGGCGGGAATCTCGTAGCCAAACTCGGTCTCGAGCTTGCGCCCGCCCCAGATCTTCTCCTTGAACACCGGTACGAGCTCGATGATTGATTCCATGGTACAGCTCCTTGCCACGAGGTGAACGCCCTGCCGCCCCATTGTATGCCAAGAACGAGGCGTCTCCAATAAGACATCCGAAAGGGGCGGCGCGTGCGGTCGCGTTGCCTCACCTGGCGCATCTTGTGATAAAACGAACCGGGTTCGTTTTATCACTCCACGTAGACCGTGATGAACTTGCAGTGCTTGAGCACGGGCAGCTCAACCGTAGCGCCGTCCACGGCAAGTTCCTCCGTTTCGCGCTCGCGCAAATCGCAGATGCATGCGCGGTGCACCGGCTCCGCGAACACGAGCTTTGCCGTTGCATCCCCCTCATGCATTCCGCAGAACAGGCGCACGATGATACCCGGCTTCTCCGGATCCTCCGCCGCTTTCACAGCCGACACAATTGCCGAACCCTCAAGCGTAAAGACCGAGCCATGTGCAGGCCGATCGCCCACGACCTCGGGTTCCGAGAAGATGAGGCGGCCATTCAGGAACGCCGCATACTCATAGACCTCGAGCTCCCCGTCATAGCAGCGTGCCAGCTCGGCCACACCGGCCCTGGCCAGTGGCTAGAGGCAAGACTCGAGCTTGGCGCGAAGGCGGTCGGCGGTGGACTGCTCGTCGGGACCCTCGACCGAAAAGCATAGCTCATCCCCTTGACGAGCACCGAGTCCCATGACGCCCATGACATCGGTCGCCGAGACCGTTTGCCCGGAGAACGCAAGGGTGATCTTGCCGTCGTAGGAACCGGCGAAAGAGCAGATTTCGGCCACGGGACGGGCGTGCAGACCCGCTCGACCCTGCACCACATGCGTGAACTCGACCATGCTCCTCGCCTTTCTATCGGGTTCCTCAATAGTAACAATACCAAGCAGCCCAGCCGCCGTTGGATGCGGGGCTGGGCCAAGGTGTAACAAAGATGCTCAATGTTAATGCGGGGCAGTCAAAATGGGACTGTCCCATTTTTTGTCAAAGTGGTCAAAACGGGACTGTCCCGTTTTGACTCATTTGTCATTACATAAGGCGCAGCGAAACCTCTTTGAGCTGGCCGAGCGACACCGCGCTCGGTGCGCCCGACATGAGGTCGGAGCCAGAGCTCGTCTTGGGGAAGGCCATCACGTCGCGGATGGAATCGCTGCCCGCAAGCAGCATGCACACGCGGTCGAGACCGAGCGCGAAGCCGCCCATCGGGGGCGCGCCGAAGGTGAGCGCCTCCATGAGGAAGCCGAACTGCTCCTTCGCACGCTCTTCCGTAAAGCCCATGAACTCGAGCATCTTAAGCTGCAGCTCGGCATCATGGATGCGCATGCCGCCGCCGCCCGCCTCGAAACCGTCCATCACGAAGTCGTACGTGCAGCTGCCCATGGCAAGCGGATTGGTCTCGAGCAGGTCGAGCTGGTCCACATGCGGCAGGGTGAAGGGCTGGTGCTCGGCCTCGTAGCGCTTGGCGTCGTCGTCCCAGCGGAAGAGCGGGAAGTCCACGACCCACAGGAAATCATGCCCCTCTCGCTCGATGCCCAGCGCATCGGCCATGTGGCTGCGCATGCCGCCGAGGATCTCGTCGGAAGCGAGACGCGGGCCAGCGGCGAACATCACGAGGTCGCCGGGCTCCACGTCGCAGCGGCTCTTGAGCTCGGCCATCTCCTCATCGCTGAAGAACTTCACGATGGGCGAGTTCATGGAGCCGTCCTCGCGGAAGGCGATCCAGGCTAGGCCCTTGGCGCCGAAGGACTCGGCAACCTTCGCGAGCTTATCGATCTGCGCGCGCGGCCAGGTGCCGGCACCCTTGGCGTTGATGGCCTTGACTACGTGGCCCTCGGTGTTGGCGGCGCCGGAGAACACCTTGAACTTGGAGCCCTTGAAGACATCGGTGAGGTCGACGAGATGCATGCCGAAGCGCGTGTCCGGCTTGTCGGAGCCGTAGGTGTCCATGGCATCCCAGTAGTTGATACGGCGGAGCGGCGTGGGCATCTCGACGCCAACCTGGGCGAACGCGTCGGCAAGCACGTCTTCGAGCGCGCCCATGACGTCGTCCTGGTCAACGAAGCTCATCTCGATGTCCACCTGCGTGAACTCGGGCTGGCGATCGGCGCGCAGGTCCTCGTCGCGGAAGCACTTAGCCACCTGGTAGTAACGCTCAACGCCACCAACCATGAGCAGCTGCTTGAGGAGCTGCGGGCTCTGCGGCAGGGCGTAGAAGCTGCCCGGCTGCAGGCGGCTGGGAACGATGAAGTCGCGCGCGCCCTCGGGAGTGGACTTGAAGAGCGCCGGGGTCTCGACCTCGGTAAATGCGCGGTTATGGAGCGCAGAACGGATTGCGAAGGTGAAATCCGAGCGCAGCTTGAGCTTCTCGGCCATCTCCGGACGTCGAAGGTCCAGGTAGCGGTAGCGCAGGCGCGTGTCCTCGGCGGTCTCGATGCCATCCTCGATCTGGAAGGGCGGGGTCTTGGAGCGACCGAGCACCTCGATATGGTCGACAAGCACCTCGATCTCGCCGGTGGGCAGCTTGGGGTTGACCGTCTCGGCATCACGGGCGATCACGGTGCCGTGCACCAGGATGGGCCACTCCGGACGCATGGTCTCGGCGGTGTGGAACGCGCTGCCTTGAGCGTGCTCGGGGTCGAACGTGCACTGCGTCATGCCGGTGCGATCGCGCAGGTCGCAGAAGATCAGGCCGCCGTGGTCGCGGCGACGCCACACCCATCCGGTGAGGGTAACCTCCTCGCCGATGTTCTCGGCGCGAAGCTCTCCGGCGGTGCGGGTGTGCATGGAATGGATGTTCTCGGGGTTCTGGACGCCGGATGCAGCGGGCGTAGCGGTTGCGGCGCCGGTTGGTGCGCCAGCAGTGGTCTGGGTCTCTGCCACAGAGTCCTCCTTATAATCTGTGCCGCCCCGTGCCGGAGCGGGCGGCGTGCGTACAGATTGCCGAGCCTGCGTAGACCGCGCAGCCCGGCATGCGAGGGTCAATGGTACCAGCTCCCTGCCTCGAGCGCGAGCAAGCCACCCGATTCATACACTGTTAATGATGGAGGCCGTGGCGTCTTGCGCGACGCACTGGCGGTGCGCCGCACCGTATTTCGGCTTTATATCGTTCCGCGCGATGCACACGACGTAAGGAACCGCCCGTCGTGCGAGCGGTCTTGATTCACCGGACGCGCGGGCTATCGAAACCATGCTGGTCGCAGGCGCTTGGAGACCGCATCGGGCGCGCATAGCAAATTATTAGACCCCCTACTTTCGTTTTTTTATCCAAAAATGCGCTAAGTCGGTCTTTTGTCTCGGGTTTTGACGGTGCCATCTGACAACCGCGCTGATAGGAAGCCTATCGCATGGCTCCGTACCAGCATACTTATGAAAGCGCACCCACAAACCAAAAGAAAAAAGACCGACTTAGCGCTTTTTTGGCTAACTTTGGAGAAACAGGGAGGGTATTAAAAGCATTGCTTGCCTTGGCAAAGCGACAGCCGGACGCTGCATCGAGTCCTTCATCAACGCGATACAGCCAACCGCGCTTGGCGCCGCGCGTCGCATTGGCCCGCTCTTCGCCATGCGCCACGTCAACCCGGTCTGCATCCCCGCGCGCTGGCGACGGAAGCCATGTTTGGCGGACATTTTAACCAACCCATGGTTGCGGAGGCTCTGAGCTGGAGTTTTCCTAACTGATAGAATAAGGCCGGTTTGCTGTACCGCACGACCGATCAGAATTGATAAGCCAAACAACCAAACCCAGCTCGCTTTACCATAGTGATGCACCATGGTGACGCACGGGTGAACACGAAGACCGGAGGAATGCCATGCGCTGGCTCGGAATTGATGCAGGCGGAACCAAGACGGCGTTCGCCACATATGACGAGACGCTAACGCAACTCAACCGCTTCGAGTTGCCAACGAGCCACTACGCACAGGCTGGCTTCGATGGCATGGAAGCTGTCCTCGCCGAGGGTATCGCTCGTGCCGAGGCTGCCGGGCTTTTAGGCGAGCAGTACGGCATCGGCATCGGTATGTGTGGGTATGGAGAGGGAACCACGTCGACGGCGCGCATCGAACAGATCGTGGCCAAGGTTGCCGGTGCGCACCCCTATGCGCTCGTCAACGACGTGGAAAGCGCTTGGGCAGCGGGGCTAAACCTTGCCGACGGCATCGTGATCATCGCCGGCACGGGCTCCATCGCCTACGGCGTACACGGCGAGCGCTCGCTGCGCTGCGGCGGCTGGGACTACGAGCTCGGAGACGAAGGCAGCGGCGGTTGGCTGAGCAAGGAGCTGCTG